>NZ_QPFS01000012.1:0-60965 GCF_010906995.1 Rhodopseudomonas sp. WA056
CCGCCTCCTTGTAGCGTGCCACCTGCTCAGGAAGGACGTTCGCAGTGAGCGCGATGATCGCCCCCCCGCCCCCCTCCCCACCGAGAGCGCGGAGGCGGCGGGTGGCCTCGAGACCGTCCATTTCGCCCATTTGAATGTCCATGAAGATCACGTCGTAGCGGCGGCTGCCGACCATCGCGATCGCGGCGCTGCCACCGTCGGCGAGGTCGACCTCGTGGCCGGCCCGGGTCAGCATGGTCTTGCACAGATCGCGATTCATCTCGACGTCGTCCACCACCAGGATCTTGAGGCTGCGGCCGGCCTCCACCAGCGTTTCGCTCCTCTCGATGTCGAGCTCGGCGGCGATCGGTAGTTCGATCTCGAAATAGAACGTGCTCCCGCGGCCGGGCGCGCTGTCGATGCCGATCTCGCCGCCCATCGCCTGAACGATGCGCTGCGAGATCGCGAGGCCGAGCCCGGTGCCGCCGTATTTGCGGGAGATCGTCTCGTCGGCCTGACTGAAGCGCTTGAACAATCCCTTCTGATCCTGTGCCGAGATGCCGATGCCGGTGTCGGTGACGGTGATACGCAGCCGCGCACGATCGCCGACGCGCGACAGGCAGGCGACGTTCAATTCGACGGAGCCGGCCTCGGTGAACTTGACGGCATTGTTGAGCAGATTGAGGAGCACCTGTCGCAGGCGCGCACCATCGCCCATCAGAACCGCCGGGATTTCGTGCGCGTCGACCCGCAGTTCAAGTCCCTTCTTCTCGGCCTTCCGCTGGATGATCGACATGCAGTTGTCGATCAGTTGCTCGACGTAGAGCGGCTTGCTTTCCAGCGTCACGCCGAGCGCCTCGATCTTCGAGAAGTCGAGGATGTCGTCGATGATCACCCGCAACGAGTCGCTGGCTTCGAAGATCCGTATCACCTGCCGACGGGTGTCCAGCGCCAGCGTCTGGTCTTCCAGCACCAGATCGGCGTAGCCGATGATGCCGTTGAGCGGGGTGCGGATCTCGTGGCTCATATTGGCGAGGAAATCCGCCTTGGCGGCGCCGGCCTTCTCGGCGCTGGCGCGCGCGGCCTTCAGTTCGTTCTCGTATTTGAGCTGCTCGGTCAGATCGACCGCGATTCCGAGGACACCGAGATCGGTCCCGTCTTTCGTCCGCAGCCGGCTGAGCGTCAGCCGGACGGGAATCCGGCCCCCCTCCGCGTTGATATAGGTCCACACCGCGGTGTCGGGATCGCTGCGCGCGAGGCGCGCACGCAGCACGCCGAGATTCGAGCCGACATCGACCCCCTCCTGCCGCAACGCGTCGGCGCGCGCGGCGAGTTCATCGGGATCGTGAAACAGCATCGCGGTCGCCCGGCCGATCAGATCCTCGGCCTCGTAGCCCAGCATCCGCTCGGCCGCCGGATTGAACAGCGTAATGGTGCCGGTGACGTCGGTGGCGATCACCGCATAAGCGGCGCGTTCGAGGATGGCGGACTGCAGTGTGAGCGTCTTCTCGAGCTGCGCGGTGCGCTCGGCGACCTGCCGTTCCAGCCAGGCGTTGAGGTTGCGGATCTTGTGTTCGGCCGCCACCAGATCGGTGATGTCGCGCGCGGCGGTCGCGATGCCGATCAGTGAACCGTCTTCGCAGCGGATCGGCGAGACGCTGACGGCGACGTCGACGGGATCGCCGTTGCGTTTGTTGCGCTTGGTCCGGAAATGGCTGACCTTCTGTCCATCGCGGATGTCGGCGAAGATGCGGCTTTCCTCGTCCCAGAGCGACTCCGGAACGATCAATTCGGTCGTCGGCCGGCCGATCGCCTCTTCGGCGGAATAGCCGAACAATCGCTCGGCCGCCTTGTTCCAATCGACCACCGTGCCGTCGACCGATTTGGCGATGATCGCGTCGTTCGAGCTTTCGAAGATCGCCGCCAGCCGCGACCGTGCGATGTCGTGCTCGGCGCGGCGGGCCTTATACGAAATCTGCAGATTGACGAGCGAGGTGAGCAGAAATCCGAGCGCCAGCGTGACGGTGAAGCCGAGCCACGGGCTCGGCAGACTCAAGGAGTTCACGAACGGCGGCAACGCCCAGATCTGGATGTGCCAGGTGCGGCCGTAGACCGCGAACGAAATCTCGCGTGCCGGCAACGACATCCCAACGTCCTGCGGCCTGCCGACGGTGTGAAACGGCGCTCCGCCATCGTCGGTCAGTGTAAACCCGAACGCGCCGGTGGCGCTGTGGAGGTCCGCCAGGATCTGGTAGATGTCGATCGCGGTGAAGGCCCAGCCGATCAGCGCCCGTCGCCGCTGCTCCTCGGTCGCGATCGGATCGCCGGTGCGATACACCGGCAGCAGAATCAGCACTCCGCTGTCCATCCCGCTGATCGGTAGCAGTTCGATCGGCGCCGTCATCGTCGCCTCGCCGGTCGCCGCCGCCGCATCGGCAGCCGTCTTGCGGCTGCTCTCCGAGGCCAGATCGATGCCGTACGCGACGGCGTTGATGTGGCTCGGCTCAAGGTAGGTGACGAGGTATCGCGTACCGTCGTGCGGGGCCAGTTGGGAGACCTTGTAGGTCGGCTGACCGCCGGCGCGCCGCTGCGCGACGAACGCCGCCACGTCCTGCGGTTCGACCGGACGGACGAAGCCAAATCCGCGGGCGCCCGGGAACTCCCGGAGAAAGTCGCGCGTCTCGGCGTAGCGATGAAAGGTGTCGAAGCTGATCGACTCGCCGCCGCTGGCCACCACGACGCCGCGCGCGGCCAGCAGTCCGAAGCGATAGCTGCCGAGATTGTCCTCGAGCTGATCGGTGAGATCGGCGGCGAGCGCATCGAACTTGCGCGCCACGGTGCGGACATTCTGCTCCGCGACCCCATAGGCGACGAGGGCGCTCAACAGCGCGCTGGCCACCGTTCCGACGACCATCCCGACCAGCCACCGCCGCTGCGCCGCCCGCTCGCGCGCGACCGGCTGCGAGACCTTGGGTGCGGACGCTCCTGGGGACAGGCCGGCAACCATCGGTGTCAGAGCTTCACGGCAGCAATCGGCTCGGCCGAGCAATATTGCTGGATCGCATCGAACAGCTCGCTGACGTCGAACGACTTCCTGAAGATGCCGACGGCGCCGGGATAGCCCAGCATCTCTCGCTTGAGCTGCTTGGCAGTGGTCTCGTCGAGCTCCCTTCCGCTGATGACGATGACCGGGATCTGCGCCGTGGCGCGCGAGCTCCGCAGCCGCATGATCAGAAACTCCGCGTCGCCTTCGGGCATGTAGTAGTCGGTGACGACGACGCTGGGATAATGGCTGGCGGCGAGCCGCAGGGCACGGGCCGCATTTGGCGCGTACAGCACCTCGATGCCGAGCTTCTTCAGGCGGCTGGAGAGGAACTGGGCGACCTGCTCGTCGTCGTCGACCACCAGCACGCGCGGATTGCTCGGCACGGCGTCCGGCATCGTCGCAAACGGCCCGATCTGCTCGGCGATCGCTTCGGCCATGTGCGGAAAGATCTCCATGAGGGCCTGACAGATATCCTGCCAGAATTGCTCGCGCTTGCAGGCGTAGAACAGCCCCATCGCCTCGCAGTGCTGCAGCGTTTCGTCGCTCGGGGTGCCGGTGACGATGATGACGTCCGCCGAAAGGCCGCCCGGTTCGAGCAGATGGTACGAGGCGGTGAGCCCGTCGAGCTTCGGCATGTTGATGTCGACGATGATCAGGTCGGGCGAGCTGCGTCTGGCCTTCAGCAGCATCTGCAGGCCGTTGGTCGCGGTGTCGACCTCGAACCCCATCTTCCTGCAGCGGGTCGACAGCGCCGCCAGAACGGCAGGATCATCGTCGGCAATCAGGATCACGGGCGCGTTCATACGGCTCTCCAAATCGCGATGATCAATCCGGTCGCGGGCCGCTGTTCCGATCGAGCAATTCGAGGAGGCCATCCAGCCCTGCAAGCGTGTCGGCTCGGGCGACGCCGTCGGGCGTCATATGTGCGATCCCGTCCTCGACCGCTGCCGCAGCATCGCTGATCGCTCCGAAGCCGTAGATCCCCGCGACACCGACCAGCTTGTGGACGACGTGCCGCAAATCGTCCGGCGCGCCGCCGGCTTCGAAGGGTCCGCGCAACTCCCGGAGCAACGCGGCATCATCTTTGAAGCGATCCCGGATTCCGATCTCCGGCGCCGGGCCGGCGTCGTCGACCGCGGATGCCGCGAGCGCCAGATATCCGCGCACGCTGCCGATCAACTCCCGCAGATTGAAAGGCTTTGCGATGATGCCGGACGCGCCGAGCGCTTTGAAATCGGCGATGTCCTCGAATCTGCCACAAGCGGTGGTGAACACGACCGGGATGCCCATGGTGAGCGGCCGATTGCGCAACTCCCCCAGCAACTGGAGACCGTCGACCTCGGGCATCGAAACGTCGCTCAAAATCAGATCCGGCAGCCATTCGGCAGCGGCGCGCATCCCCTCCTCGGCGGAGAGGCACCCTCTGGTCTCGAGCGTCGGATCACGTGACAGCACCGCCGCAACAACTTTCAGCATCGCCGGATCGTCGTCGATATGCAGAACACGACTCTTCACACGACCTCCCTATCCGACACCCGCGCCGGTCCTGCCGTGACAAACAACCTCTCCGACCCGCATCGACCCAACGCCATGACGACCACCACAACGAGCCCCATGACGGACCCCATGACGAACCCCACGACGACCACCATGATAGTTAGCTCGCTAACATACCGTTTAAGTGACCTCGATTCTCACTCGATGGAAAGCACCCCGGCCAGTTACTCGGTATTGCACGTAGTTACGTACTAATTTCGACATTACTCGGAACTCTACGAAGCCCCCTCCCCGTACAATCCACACTCCGCCAGACGACGCACACGCCGGACCACACCCACCGAAGCGACCGCACCCGACCCGCAGCGCCATCGACGCAACTAATCGAATCGACGCGCCCGCAACGCAACTAATCGATTCGCCGCAGCAGTCGACGACACACACGCGCACGCAATCCGGCGCGCCTCTCCGACACGACACAGACCTGCGGTTCGAGATCAGCCGAAACCAACGCACGGCAGCTATGGCGCTGATACGCAAGCCGCCGGGCACGCCGATCGATGTCCGATCACCGTCCACCTCGACATCGTCGAACGCCCGATCGGCGCCTGCCGTGCCGGACGTGCCGCCGGTGCGGACGACACAGCGCGTTCGGTCAAGGTTGACCCTCCGGAGCGAATGACCGAAACTTGACCACCGCCACGCATGCAGTCGTTGTTCGATGAGTCGACAATTCAGGACCGTCTCGATCCGCCAGCTCCGCGCGCTGGCGGCGTTGGCAGAGACCGGCAGCATCACCGCGGCGGCAGTCAAATTGAACCTGACGCAGCCGGCCGTGACACTGCAGCTCCGCAATCTGCAGGCGCTCGCCGATCTGCCGCTGATCCAGCGCAGCAGTGACGGAATGCGGCTGACCGACGCCGGGCGCGAAGTGCTGGCGCTCAGCGAGCGGATCGAGGCCGCGATCGCCGCGTGCGAGACCTCGCTGGAGATGATCGCCGGCAAGACCGCGGGACGGATTTCGATCGGCGCGGTGTCGACCGCGAAGTACTTCGTGCCGTTCGCGATCTCGGGCTTTCTCAAGCGTCATCCGAAGATCGACGTGCATCTGTCGATCGGCAATCGCCAGGAAATCGGCGCCGAGCTGCGCAACTACGAACTCGACATCGCCATCATGGGACGTCCGCCGGTCGATCTCGAGGTCGACGTCCACCTGATCGGCGACCATCCACACGTCGTCATCGCGCCGACCGCGCATCGGCTGGCCCGCAAGGACGGCATTGCGCCGGCCGAACTGGCGAGCGAGACCTTCGTGACCCGCGAGCCCGGCTCGGGCACGCGCAGCCTGATGGAGCAGTTCTTCGGCGGCGCCGGAATCAGCCCGGCGATCGGCATGGAGATGACCAGCAACGAGACCATCAAGCAGGCGGTGATCGCCGGGCTCGGCATCGCCTTCATCTCGGCCCACACCGTCGCCACCGAGCTCGACGAGCGGCGGCTGGTGATTCTGGATGTCGAAGGATTGCCGGTGGTGCGGCAGTGGTTCGTGGTCAGTCGTCGGGACAAGGTGCTGCTGCCGCCGGCGCGGGCGATGCTCGACTTCCTGAAGGCCGAAGGCCCGCAGTTCCTGCCGCGCACCCACGGCCGGCTACGGCTGACCCGGCCCTCGCCCCGCGGCAAGCGCGGCTGAACGGAGGGTGCCGGTGGCTCTGATCCGCTGAGCCCGGCCTTTCACCGTCGTGGATCTCGAAGCTCGGCTGTGCGGAAACGCCCCCCTCGGCTGGATTGCTGCGCAATCCGGCCACTTCGCGCGCACAGGGAGAAGCCCGGTGCGGGCAGCCACGGGCAAAAGCACCTCGTAGAGACAAAAGCGCGCGCCTTGCGGCGCGCGCCAGTCTTGCTCGGGTAGATCGGTGAACGACTCAGGCGGCCTTGGCGAGGCCGACCCGTGCCCAGATTTCGGCGAGCGCCTGCACCAGATGCTCGATATCGGCGTCGGTGTGCTGCGGCGACGGCGTGATCCGCAGCCGCTCGGTGCCGCGCGGCACGGTCGGATAGTTGATCGGCTGCACATAGATGCCATAGCGGTTGATCAGCTCGTCGCTGATCTGCTTGCACAGCACGGCGTCGCCGACCATCACCGGCACGATGTGGCTCGGGTTCGGCATGTGGGCGACGCCGACCTGGTCGAGCCGCATCCGCAGCCGGGCGACGCGATCCTGATGGCGATCGCGCTCGGCCGAGCTCGAGCGGATGTGGCGAACGCTGGCCAGCGCTCCGGCGGCGACCGCCGGCGGCAGCGAGGTCGAGAAGATGAAGCCCGAGGCGAAGCTGCGGACGAAGTCGCACAGCGCCGCCGAGCCGGTGATGTAACCGCCGACGATGCCGAACGCTTTCGCCAGGGTGCCTTCGATCACGGTGAGGCGGTGGCTCAGTCCCTCACGGTCGGCGATGCCGCCGCCGTTCGGACCGTACAGGCCGACGCCGTGGACCTCGTCCAGATAGGTCATGGCGTTGTGCGCGTCGGCGACATCGCAGATTTCGGCGATCGGCGCGATGTCGCCGTCCATCGAATACACCGACTCGAACGCCACCAGCTTCGGGGCGTGCGGATCGAGATCGGCGAGCTTGCGCTCGAGATCGCGCGGATCGTTGTGGGCGAAGATCCGGGTCTCGCTGCGGCTGTGCCGGATGCCCTCTATCATCGAGGCGTGATTCAGCTCGTCCGACAGGATCACGCAGCCGGGCATCCGCGACGCCAGCGTCGACAGCGTCGCCCAGTTCGAGACGTAACCGGAGGCGAACAGCAGACCGGCTTCCTTGCCGTGCAGTGCCGCAAGCTCCTGCTCCAGCAGCACGTGATAGTGGTTGGTGCCGGCGATGTTGCGGGTGCCGCCGGCGCCGGCTCCGCAGGAATCCAGCGCCTCGTGCATCGCGCTCAGCACCGCCGGGTGCTGGCCCATGCCGAGATAGTCGTTCGAGCACCAAACTGTGACTTCGCTGATGCCTTCGGGCCGATGGTGAGTCGCGCGCGGGAACGAACCCGCGTGGCGCTCCAGGTCGGCGAACACGCGATAGCGACCCTCGCGATGGAGGCCTTCGATCTGCCGCTTGAAATAGGCTTCGTAGTTCATGACGTCCTCCCGTTGAGCGTCGCGGCGGGTTCTGCGACCCGAGCCGATGCCAAGCCGCTCCGGGGATGTTGCTCCAGGAAGGTCTGGCGGAACTGGTCTTCCAGCCGCTGCCGGGCGCAAACCTGGCGCGCCTTCGGCTGCGCCTCCTCGGCGCGGGCGGTGGGAACGACGACGAGCTGCGGTGCGGAGCGAGTCTCGACCGCGGCCTGAGAGTCGGCGTGCTGCGAGGAGCCCTGCGCGGACGCAGCAGCGATGGTGGCGGAGGGGTTCTGTTCCATGACGATGTTCTCCGGCGAGAAACCTGGACGAATGCCCCAGCTCCACAGCGTGATGGCAGGCAGGGGCAGCAGCATGAACCAATGCTCGACGACACCGAGCGCAAACAGCGTCGACACCAGCGTCAGCCCGACCACTTCAAACGGCGTATCGGCGACTTCCACAATGCGCTGGATCATAACCACCAGCACCGCAGTCGCCAGCGTCACCGAAATCGGGAAGAACGCGCTGACCGGCTTGCGGGCGAAATAGGTCTTCAGGAACTGGACGGCATCCGGCATCAGCTCGTCATTGGTGACGGGCACGCCGAGGAACAGATTGATCTTGGCGCTCTGGCGCAGCACCCACAGCGCCACATAGGTCCACAGCCCGACCTGGTTCTCGGCGCCGAGCGTGACCAGAAGCACCACGCCGCCGCAAGCGAGCAGGCAGATCTCGTGATAAAGGATTGCCTGCAACGCATAGCTGAAGCGCACGAAGCCCTTGGCGCCGGGCGGGCACGGCTCGGCCCGCGGGCCGGTGAGCCAGCCCGACAGGAAGGCGATCTCCTGGGCGCCCCACAGGAAGATGATGCAACTGAACGCCATGTAGGCCGCGCCGACGCTGACGTCGTTCGCTGTCACCGACAGGCCGCACAGCGCGATGATCAGCATTCCCCCGGCACACACCGCCCGCAGCAACTCCGAGCGGCCGACGCTGCCGACCAGCAACAACACCGCCCCGGTGGAGAACCACCAGACGAACGCCGCGAAGATCGGTGGGCCGAGGTAGCTGATCATCGGACCGTCCTCCTCACCACGCCGGACGCAGGCCGATGACGCGCGGCAGTTCGTTGCGCTTGGCCGGGAGCAGGAACAGGCGAGCGAACGCCAGCGCCGCCGCGGCGGCATGGAACGGACGTTTCATCCTGCCGAGCAGCCCCTGGCTGTGGCTCTTCTCGATCTTCTCGGCGGCGATGCGGATCCGTTCGAGGTTCCTGAGGAAGCGCGGATCGTCGAGGTTGATCATCACCGGAAACACCTGCTTGGAGATCTCGGTGGTGACGCGGAACACCTGCATGTCGTAGTCGGTGGCGTCGACTCCCAGCGCCTCGTAGAACGCCGGCCGCATGTGGTCGCGGACGTACATGGTCGCGAACACCGCGAGCAGGAAGAACCGGATCCACAGCTTGTTGACGCCGGACAGCAGCGACGGGTCGGCGCGCATCAGAAGCGCGAACGCCTCGCCGTGGCGGAACTCGTCGTTGCACCAGCGCTCGAACCATTTGAAGATCGGGTGGAAGCGGCGCTCGGGATGGCGCTCCATCTGGCGATAGATGGTGATGTAGCGGGCGTAGCCGATCTTCTCCGACAGATAGGTCGCGTAGAAGATGAACTTCGGCCGGAAGTAGGTGTATTTCTTGACCTTGGTCAGGAACGACAGGTCGACGCCGATGCCGTGATCCTTGAGGATCTCGTTGATGAAGCCGGCGTGGCGGGCCTCGTCGCGGCTGAGCAGACCGAACAGCTCGCGGATTTCCGGGTTCTTGATCCGCTTCTTGATCTCGGAATACAGCACGCAGCCGGAAAATTCGGCGGTCAGCGACGATACCAGGAAGTCCTTGAATTCGGCGCGCAGCTCGGGCGGCAGCTTGTCGAGGTCGCTCTCGATGAATTCGTCGGTCTTCTTGAAGTGCGACTTGTTGTAGTCGGCACGCAGCTCGTTCATCATCGTATTCCATTCGGAACGAACGAGGCTGACGTCGAGCTTGTCCATCGCGGCGTAGTCGGTGGTGTAGAACCGCGGGGTCAGAATGGTGTCTTGCTTGGCGATTTCGAGGCTGTCGATGCTGCCCTTGATGTCTGGTCGCGATCGCACTGCGCCCTGGGCGCCGCCCTCCATTGGAATCATTGAGCCCTCCCGGTCGAAAAGCTGACTTCGTACAGTTCGGTCAGTTCACGGTAGCCTTCGAACCGCGCACGGATCTTGTCGAGAAGACCGGCACGGACCACGGTTGCGGTGCGACGAACGACCAAACGTTCGCCGAAGTCGACGTGGGTCGGCGCATCGTGAACCAGGACCTCGTCGCCGGGTCCGATTTCGATATCGCCGTCGAGGACGACGTGTGCATGCAGGGTTTCCGAGGTCTGTTCGATCTCGACCGTGCAGGGGACGTCGAAGCTCGTGCGTTTCCCTAGTCCGAACATGCTTATTTCGAAGCGCCTTTCCCGGTGGGGTCCTGATTATTGGAGGTGGTTTGGTCCGCGCCGTCGCCGGCGGGCATCAATTGTGCGAAGGCGCGCAGATTGTCGGCGCCGAACGCGTTGAGGTCGATCACCTTCTTGGTGACCGGATCGGTCAGCGTGTACTGCCCGTTGACGTAGCGGGCGAGCTGGAACGACGGCGTCGAGCCGATGCCGGACTTCTGGCGCTCGCGCGCCATACCGTGCATCACGACCCGCACGAACCCGGACTGGCCGGGCTGCAGCGACGCCACGAGCTGCCGGTCGGCAGAACGATACACCAGCACCGCACCGTCGGGACTGTCTTCGAAGTTCAGGTCGAGGCTTTCGACCATCGCCGGCGGCGTCATTTTGGAATGACCGATGCCGGTCAGGCTGGTGGTCGCCGCCGCGGCGATCGTGAACAACACGACCGCCGCAGCCGCGATCAGGACACCCTTCGGGACATTGAGATTGTGCGCGGCCTCGCTCATCTCGATCTCCGGTTCAGGCTATTGCCGTTGCGGTTGAACTCGGCAGCGGACCGTCTTCCGGGCCGCTGCTGGTGGATTGCACGATCGCCACCGCGGAGCTGTCGGTCTGCGCCTTCACCGCCTCGGCGAGCTTGGCGGCGACGGCGGCGACGTCCGGAACCGAATTCAGCATCGGTTCGGGATTGTTGATGTACCAGGGCCGCACGTGCGGCCACAGCAGGACGTAGGATGCGCGCCTGTCGTCGATGACGCGCAGCGGAATGTCGCCGCTGCCGTCGCGATTGCGGCGGAGGTCGGCGTTGGCGATCCGGGTCAACGGAATGTTGATCGTGATCGGCAGCGCCACGCCCATCTGGATCAGGACGCGCTTCGAGGTGATGGTGTAGCAGGTCGCGCGCCGGAACAACCAGACCAGCAACGCGAGCAGCCCGAGGCCGATCGCCGCCGGGATCAGAAGCGTCGATGCCGAGATCAACGCTTCCGCCGGCGACTGGCCGTTCGACCAGTACGACCAGGACTTCCACACGATCAGCAGGGCGAAATAGATCGCCACCGCCCGCATGTGGAAGGACCTGATGGCCAACCCCTTGTAGGTCGGCTTCCCCTGCCAGATGACGCGCTCTCCCTCCGGCAAGGGCGATGGAAGCTCACGAAACTGGCTGGGGACGTCGGTCATACCAGAGACTCCGAACGCAGCGGCGTGGCGTAGAGGGTGCCGGCGCCGTAATACGCACAGATCTTGTCTTCTTCGAGCTTGGTGACCTGATCGCTCTTGGCGGTGGTCGGGACGCCGGCGAACTGATCGCCACGGATCGCGTCGACCGACACCCGGCCCGACGGATCGTTGATCAGCGCGAACGGCACCGGGAGCAGCACGCGCTTGCGGCTCTTGGCGACTTCCACCTCGAGGTAGCGGGCGAGCACTTCGGCGCGGTCGACCCAGACTTCGGTCACCGTACCGCCGACCACGCCGTCGCAGCCGATCACCGGCATGCCGATCGGATTCGGGTCACGCGGATCGAGGAACATGCCCTTGGCGGCACGCAGCGGCGCGATCGCCGGCAGGTTGTCGAGGGCGAGCTCCGGAACGTCGGCGCGCTGCGCGTAGGAGCCGGGGCCGACGCCGTCGGCGAACGGGTTGCCGGTCGGCACGAACGGCGCACCGGGCCACGGCGCCGACGGGGCGAGCGCCACGTTCGGGCGGTCGTTGCCGGTCGACGGCACGGTCTTGGTGGCACCGCCACGCAGCAGGTAGGTCTTCGGATCCGGCGGCGCAGGCACGCCGATCTTCGCCAGCCGGGTGCCGCTGCCGCTGTCGGCGACCAGCGGATAGCCCTCGCGCTTGTCTTCACGGCGAAGATAGAACAGCAAGCCAGCGAAGAAGATCCAAAATACGTACAGGGTAACCTGCGCTAAGTCCAAATACGCTCCGGGTTGCATGGGACAGACCCCTTCCTCTTAGTTAACTTGGAAATTCGGCTAGGCCGAATTTGGCTGACGACTGCGCGTAGTCCGTTCGTGTCGTGCGCACGAGCGGACCGACCGCAACCAGCGTTGCAAACAGCAACGCGATCTCGATGTAGTAGACGAAGCAGTAACCGATGGCCGGCCCCGACAGCACGGCGCCGAGCGCGCCGTCGCTGGCGAGAGCTGCGACGGCATCGCGAATGCCGCCGCCGAGCAGGATGCCGCCGCCGGCTGCGGTCGCCTGCACTGCGCCCCAAGTGCCGAGCGCCATTCCTGAATCACTGCGGGACGCCACGGCCATCGCGGCCGTCAAGGTGCCGGCCGCGAACAGACCGCCGCCGAATCCGATCAGCGCGGTGCCGATCCGGAACAGCACCGCCGATTGCGCCGGCGCCGACATCACCACCGCGGCGAACGCGAACATGCCGATCATGGCGCCGAGGCCGGCGAGCCGGTACGGATCGCCGCCACGGCCGAGGGTCCGCGCCGCCAGCGCGAATCCGCACAGCGTGCCGATCGCAAAGAACGCGGTCAGCGCCGTGGTCTGCCCCACGCTGAGCTGCAAAACCTGGGCGCCGTAGGGCTCCAGCAGAATGTCCTGCATCGAAAAACCGGCAGTGCCGAGCGCGACCGCCACCAGCATCCGGGTCGAGCCGCCGGCGTTGCGGAACTGGGTCCAGGATTCGGCAAACTGCGGTCGCGGCCGCGCCGCCGAGGTCAATTGCGGGTTGCGAGCTTCCTGCTTCCACAGCGCCACGATGTTGAGCCCGAGCTGCAGCACGGCGACGCCCTGGATCACCTGGATCAGCCTGAGCTCGCTGAAGTCGTGCAGCAGTTCGCTGAAGATCAGCGCGCTGCCGGTCATCCCGACCAGCAGCATCACATACAGAAACGCGACCACCCGCGGCCGCGACACTTCCGGCGCGATGTCGGTGGCGAGCGCGAGCCCGGCGGTCTGAGTGGTGTGCAGCCCGGCTCCGACCAGCAGAAACGCCAGAGCGGCGCCGATCTGGCCATACACCGCCGGATAGGCGCCCTCGCCCGACAGCACCAGCAGCGCGAACGGCATGATGGCGAAGCCGCCGAACTGCAGCAGCGTTCCCATCCAGATGTACGGCACCCGGCGCCAGCCGAGCACAGAGCGATGGTGGTCCGACTTGAAGCCGATCAGCACCCGGAACGGCGCGAACACCAGCGGCAGCGACACCATCAGCGAGACCAGCAAGGTGGTGACGCCGAGCTCGACGATCATCACCCGGTTGAGGGTGCCGTTGAGCAGCACCACCGAGGCGCCGACCGAAACCTGGAACAGCGACAGACGCAGCAGACGACCGAGCGGAAGCTCCTTGGTCGCCGCGTCGGCGAACGGCAGGAAGCGCGTACCGAGACGCATCCAGCCTTTCGCCAATGTCGCTGCGAGTTGGCTCATCGTCGAACCATCTCCAGGGCCTGCGAGGTGTAGAAGCCGGACGACACCCGATGGGTGCGGCCGGGCTGCCATTGCGCCAGCAGCGGCTCGGCCGCAACCAGACCGCGCAGCGTCTTTTCGCTGATCGGCTCGATCGCCGGCGCGCGGTCGGCACGCGGGAAGAAGCCGCCGACGAAATGCATCAGCGTCAGCAGCGGCGTCTTCGGCGCGAACGTCACCGCCATCGACTGCCGGGTGCGCGACGCCAGCGTCGCCAGCATCCGGCAGATGTCGTGCGGCAGATAGTGGATCAGCGAGTCCATCGCGACCACGAAGTCGAACTCGCCGAGTTCGGGGTCGAGCATGTCGCCGGAGCGGAAGTCGATCGCGGCCGGATCGATGTCGGCCGGCAGGCGCTCGCGCGCCACCGCCACCAGCGTCGGCGACAGGTCGATCGCGACGACCTTGGCACCGCGCCGCGCCGCCTCGATCGACAGCGCGCCGGTGCCGCAGCCGGCGTCGAGCAGCCGGGTGCCGGTCATGTCGGCCGGAAGCCACGACAGCAGCGTGCCCCGCATTTCGTCGCGGCCGGCGCGCACGGTGGCGCGGATACCGCTGACCGGCGCATCCGACGTCAGCTTGGCCCAAGTGTCGGCGGCGGTGCGATCGAAATAGGTTTCGAGCTCGCCGCGTCGCTCAATGTAGCTGCCCAACGCCATCAATCAAATCCCAAGAGATCAAAGATGTCGCGATCCTTCAGCGGCTTGCCCTGGACCGGGGGTTCCTTCGCCTCCCACAATTCGGTAGCGAGCCGAAGATATTCATTTTGCACAGCTTCGATTTCTGCGGTGTGATCCATCTCAAAAAGTGTCATCTTTTTCAGACGGCTCTTCCGGATGACATCGAGGTCCGGCAGATGCGCGACGCGCTGGATACCGGTGCGTGCGCCGAACTTGTCGATCTGGTCGGTCTCGCGGCTGCGATTGGCAATCAGTCCCGCCAGCCGCACGCTGTAGTTCTTCGACTTCGCCTGGATCGCCGCGGCGATGCGGTTGGCTGCGAAGATCGAATCGAAGTCGTTGGCGGCGACGATCATCGCCCGCTCGGAATGCTGCAGCGGCGAGGCGAAGCCGCCGCACACCACGTCGCCGAGCACGTCGAAGATCACCACGTCGGTGTCTTCGAGCAGATGATGCTCCTTGAGCAGCTTGACGGTCTGGCCGACGACGTAGCCACCGCAGCCGGTACCGGCCGGCGGGCCGCCGGCCTCGACGCACATCACGCCGTTGTAGCCCTCGAACACGAAGTCCTCGGGGCGCAGCTCCTCGGAGTGGAAGTTCACCGACTCCAGGACGTCGATCACCGTCGGCATCAGCTTCTTGGTGAGCGTGAAGGTCGAGTCGTGCTTCGGATCGCAGCCGATCTGCAGCACGCGCTTGCCGAGCTTGGAGAACGCCACCGACAGGTTCGACGAGGTCGTGCTCTTGCCGATGCCGCCCTTGCCGTAGATCGAGAACACCTTGGCGGAGCCGATCTTGACCTCGGGGTCGAGCTGGACCTGGACGCTGCCCTCGCCGTCGCCCTCGGCGCATTTGCCCGCATTGATGTCGGCGCAGCCCGAGGTCTTCAGCTTCAGGGGGTCAGTCAGGATGTTCATGCGGCCACTCCCACGCCTTCCAGGCGATCCTCGAGCTCTTCGCCTGCCTTGCGCAGGGTCTCGAGCATTTCCGGGTCCGGAGACCAGTAGTTGCGTTCGTGCGCTTCGATCAGGCGGTTGGCGACTTTCGCCGAAGCCACCGGATTGAGCGCGGCGAGGCGTGCCCGCATTTCGGGATCGAGCACGAAGGTTTCGGTGAGCTGCTTGTACACCCACGGGGCGACTTCCCCCGTCGTTGCCGACCAGCCCATAGTATTTGTCACGTGCTCTTCGATCTGACGCACGCCTTCGTAGCCATGCTTGAGCATGCCCTCGTACCACTTCGGATTCAGCATCCGGGTGCGAGTTTCGAGCGCGACCTGCTCCGAGAGCGTCCGCACCGTGCCGGCGCCGCGGGTCTGGTCGCCGATATACACCGGCGCAGCCTGGCCGCCCTTCGCCTTGCGCACCGCGCGGCTGATGCCGCCGAGCGTGTCGAAGTAATGATCGACCGTGGTGACGCCGAGCTCGACCGAGTCGAGGTTCTGGTAAGCCAGATCGACGTCGGCGAGCGCGCTCTTGAGCAGTTCGGCGTGCTGCACCGGCTGCCCCTTGAGACCATAAGCGAAGCTCTTGCGCTTGGTGTAGGTCTCGGCGAGTTCGTCCTCGTCTTCCCAGCGGCTGTTCTCGACCAGGTGGTTGACGTTGGAGCCGTAGGCGCCGTCGGCATTGCCGAACACCCGCAGCGAGGCCGTCTCCATGTCGCATTTGTGCTCGGCCTGGTAGGCCAGCGAATGCTTGCGGATGAAGTTCTGCTCGGCCGGCTCCTCGGCGCTCGCCGCCATGAAGGCGGCTTCGGCGAGCAGCTTGATCTGCAGCGGCAACAGGTCGCGGAAGATGCCCGACATGGTGATGATCACGTCGATCCGCGGCCGGCCCAGCTCTTCCAGCGGGATCAGGTCGGCGCCGGCGAGACGGCCGTAGCCGTCGAACCGCGGCCGGGCGCCCATCAGCGCCAGCGCCTGGCCGATCGGCGCGCCTTCGTTCTTCAGGTTGTCGGTGCCCCACAGCACGATCGCGACGGTCTCGGGCAGCGGATTGCCCTCGGCGACGTGCTTGTCGATCAGCCGCTGCGCCTGCTTGGCGCCGTCCTGCAGCGCGTAGGCGGACGGGATCCGGAACGGATCGAAGCCGTGCAGATTGCGGCCGGTCGGCAGCACCGCGGGCGTGCGCAGCAGATCGCCGCCCGGCGCCGGACGGATGAACTTGCCGTCGAGCGCCCGCAGGATCGCGGCGAGCTCATGGTCTTCGGCGAGCAGCTTGTCGATCCCGGCCAGCTCCTTGAGCATGTCGAGATTGGCCTGCGCTTCCGGACCGTTGCCCGACAGATGTTCGGGATGGCCGCCGCGCACCAGCGCTTCGAGCACCGACTTGTCGGGGCGCTTGCCGTGCATCGCATCGGCGACCGCTTCCAGCGTCTCGACCCGTTCCTCTTCCGACGGCACGTTGCCGACGACGTGGAGGCCGTGCGGGATCAGCGCGTATTCCATCTCGAGCACGGCATCGGCCAGCTTGGCGATGGTCGTCCCCGCCTCTTCGGCGGTCCAGGCCGGCTCGGCGGCGGCGAGATCGAGGCCGGCTGCCTGCGCCTGCACCAGCGTCGCCAGATTCTCGCGTTCGGTTTCTTCCTCCGGCGTCAGCCCGCGCCAGCGCTCGATCGAGGATTTCAGCTCGAGCAGCCCGCGATACAGGCCGGCATGCGCCACCGGCGGCGTCAGATAGCTGACCAGCGTCGCCGCCGACCGCCGCTTGGCGATCGCGCCTTCGGACGGGTTGTTGGAGGCGTACAGATACATGTTCGGCAGATCGCCGATCATGCGGTCGGGCCAGCAGGTGCCGGACAGGCCGGTCTGCTTGCCGGGCATGAATTCCAGCGCGCCGTGGGTGCCGAAATGCAGCACCGCATGGGCGCCGAAATCCTGCTTGATCCAGCGATAGAACGCCGAGAAGGCGTGCGTCGGCGCGAACCCCTTCTCGAACAGCAGGCGCATCGGGTCGCCTTCGTAACCGAACGCCGGCTGCACGCCGACGAACACGTTGCCGAAGCGTTCGCCGAGAATGAAGATCGAGGAGCCGTCGCTCTGCTGCTTGCCGGGCGCCGGACCCCACTGCCCTTCGATCTCGCGCAAATAACGCTCGGCCTTGACGTGATCGCCGGCCATCACCCGGGCGTGGACGTTGGCGGTCGAACCGAACCGCGCCGCATTGCCGGTGATGATCGCCTCGCGCAACGCATCGACGCTTTCCGGCACCTCGACGGTGTAGCCCTCGGCCTTCATCGCCTTCAGCGTGTTGAACAGCGACTCGAACACGCCGAGGAACGCCGCGGTGCCGGTGTTGCCGGCATTCGGCGGGAAGTTGAACAGCACCGCCGCGATCTTGCGGTCCTTGCGTTCGCTCCGCCGCAGCGCGATCAGCCGCGCGGTGCGCGAGGCCAGCATCTCGGCGCGCTCGGCGCAGACATACATGTCGCCGCCGCTCTCGTTGCGGTCGAACTTGCAGAACTTCTCGCAGCCCGGGCAGGCAATGTCGCCGCCGTCGGAGCGGCCGCCATAGACCATCGGGTTGGAGCAGCCGTCGAGCTCGGGGATCGCCACCATGATGGTGCTCTCCACCGGCATCAGACCGCGATCGGACGCGGCCCATTGCTCCAGCGTCTGAAACTCGACCGGATGCGCCGACAGATACGGCACGTCGAGCGCGGTGAGGATGTCTTCCGCCGCCTTGGAGTCGTTGTAGGCCGGGCCGCCGACCAGCGAGAAGCCGGTGAGCGACACCACCGCGTCAACTACCGGACGGCCGTTCTTGATGAAGAATTTCTCGATCGCCGGGCGCTGATCGAGGCCCGAAGCGAACACCGGAATCACGCGCAGGCCCTTGGCCTCGAACGACTCCAGCATCCCGTCATAGTGACCGGCATTGCCTGCGAGCAGATAGGAGCGCAGCAGCAGCACGCCGACAGTGCCCTTGGCGTCGGCCGGTCCCGGCGGCAGCTTGTCGACCGTCTCGGCGATGCGGCCCTTCATCTTCGGGTGATAAACACCGATATCGGCGTAATCGAGCGGCGGCTCGACCTTGGCGACGCCGCGCAGTCCCTTGCGCGGGCCGCTGGCGTAGCGATCGATCAGCAGCCGCACCATGTTGGCGATGTTCTGCTCGCAGCCCGCTAGCCAGTATTGCAGCGTCAGGAAGTAGGCGCGCATATCCTGGGCGGTGCCGGGCACGAAGCGCAGCAGCTTCGGGAGCTGCCGCAGCATCTTCATTTCGCCCTTGCCGGCGCTGCCTTCGGTCTTTTTACCACGCAGCTTCTTCAGCCAGTTGATCATGCCGAGCGCTTCGGCGCTCATGTCGAACTTGCCGATACGGGTGAGCTTCACCACCTCGGCGGCCGACATGCAGCACACCAGCGCGTCGCAATCGTTGCGGCGCGCCTGCAGCGCCGGCATCACCGCGCGGACGTGATCGTCCATGAACAGCATGGTGGCGATGATGATGTCGCCGGTGGCGATGTCGGCGAGACAGCGCTGCAATGCGTTGACGTCGCCGCCCCACTCGTCGGCGGAATGCACCGTCAACTCGATACCGGGATAATCCTTGCGCAGCGCGTTGCGGGCGCGCGCAGCGGCTCCGGACAGGTGGCTGTCCAGTGTGACGATGACGACCCGGACCGGGGTCTTGTCAGCGGGCGAAGTGCGCTTTGGCATCGTACAAGGTCTCGACAGTAATGGTTGCGACACCATTCTCGTTGGCGAAGCGCTCGGTATTCCGGCGAGCCTTGCCGCGGACGAAGAACGGTATCTTCAGCAGTTCCTTTTCGGCTTCCGGTGCCCACACAGCCCCCGTGGGGGCGGGTGCGGTCGGAGCCGGCTCAGATGCTGCACCGTCGAGAACCGGCGCGCTTTGCGGCAGCGCAACGGCGACCTCCGCCACAGCAGGCGCCGAAGCGGGTGCGTGGCCAGTGCCGAGATGCGACGGCAGCGCGCCGTCCTTGAATTCGAAATCGTCCTTGAACATCGCCAGAAGATGCTCTTCGAGGCCCATCATCAGCGGATGAACCCAGGTATCGAAGATCACGTTGGCGCCTTCGAATCCCATCTGCGGCGCATAGCGCGCAGGGAAATCCTGAACGTGCACCGGCGCCGAGATCACCGCGCAGGGCACGCCGAGGCGCTTGGCGATGTGGCGCTCCATCTGGGTGCCCAGCACCAGTTCCGGATGCAGTTCGGCGACCTTGGCCTCGACCTCGAGATAGTCGTCGGTGATCAGCGCCTCGACGCCGTATTTCGCCGCCGCCTCGCGAACGTCGCGGCCGAATTCGCGGCTGTAGGTGCCGAGGCCGACCACCTTGAAGCCCAGCTCTTCCGACGCGATCCGCGCCGACGCGATCACATGGGTGGCGTCACCGAAGATGAAGACGCGCTTGTTGGTCAGGTAGGTCGAGTCGACCGAATGCGAGTACCACGGCAGTCGCGTCGACGCTGCCGCCAGCACCGGCTCCGGATCGACGCCGGCAAGGCCGGCGACTTCGCGCACGAATTCGCGGGTCGCCGAGACGCCGATCGGAATCGTCTTGGTGAACGGCTGATGGAAGATCCGCTGCAGCCACGACGCCACCTGCGAGGCGACTTCCGGATACAGCACCACGTTGAAATCGGCATCGCCGAGCCGGGTCAGATCCGCCGGCGTCGCGCCCATCGGCGCCACCACATTGACGTCGATCCCGAGCTGAGCGAGCAGCCTGGTGATCTCGGCGACGTCGTCGCGGTGGCGGAAGCCGAGCGCGGTCGGGCCGAGCAGATTGCATTTGGCGCGCTGCCCCGCCGGGCGGTCGGGCCGCTTGGTGCCGGGAGGCGGCGCCTTCGGTCCGGCGATGGCGCGCACGAGCTGATAGAACGTCTCGGACGCGCCCCAGTTTTCCTTGCGCTGATACGCCGGCAGATCGATCGGGATCACCGGGATCGAGAAACCGAGCGACTTGGCGAGCCCGCCCGGATCGTCCTGGATCAGCGAGCCGGTGCAGGAGGCACCGACGATCATGGCCTGCGGCTTGAAGCGCGCATAAGCGTTGCGGGCCGCGGTCATGAACAGCTCCGCCGTGTCCTTGCCGAGATCGCGCGCGGCGAACGTCGTGTAGGTCACCGGCGGCCGCTTGTTGCGGCGCTCGATCATCGTGAACAGCAGATCGGCGTAGGTGTCGCCCTGCGGAGCGTGGAGCACGTAGTGCAATTGCTCCATGCCCGTCGCGACGCGCATCGCGCCGATATGGGGAGGGCCCTCATAGGTCCATACGGTAAGCTGCATGGGTCAGGCCACCAACTTGGCGCGCCGCACCAGCGGCCGCGCGAACAATTCAGCAAGATCGGCCGCCTGCTCGTACCCCTGGATCGGGGTGAACACGAGTTCGATCGACCATTTCGTCGTGATGCCTTCCGCTTCGAGCGGATTGGCTAGGCCGAGGCCGCACACCACGATGTCCGGACGCGCCAGACGGCAGCGATCGAGCTGATCGTCGACGTCCTGGCCTTCGGTGATCGCAACGCCGGCCGGCAGCAGCTTCAGCTCCTCGGCGAGCTGCTCACGATGCAGATACGGCGTGGCGACTTCGACGAGTTGCATGTCGAGTTCGCGCGACAGGAAGCGCGCCAGCGGAATCTCGAGCTGCGAATCGGGGAAGAAGAAGATCCGCCGGCCGCCGAGTTCGTTCTTGAACGCAGCCAGCGCGCGTTCGGCGCGGGCGCGATTGGGTGCGGTGACCTTGTCGAACTGCGCCGGGTCGACACCGAACGCATCGGCCGCCGCACGCAGCCAGCCGGTGGTGCCTTCGACACCGAGCGGGAACGGCGCCGCCAGCCGCTTGGCGCCGCGCTCTTCCAGGGCCCGCACGGTGTCGGGCAGGAACGGCTGCGCCATCAGGATCTTGGTGTTCGGTCCGACGCTGGGCAGCGCGGTCGATTTGCGCGGCGGGAAGAACGCGACGTTGCGGACGCCGAGCGCGTCGAACATCCGCATGAACTGATCTTCGACCACGTCGGCGAGCGAACCGACCACCAGCAGCGACGGCTTGGCATCGGTCTGCACCGGCAGTTCGGGCACCAGCGACGCCAAACAGGCGTCTTCGCCCTGGGTGAAGGTGGTTTCGATGCCGCTGCCCGAATAGTTGAGGATGCGCACGCCCGGCGAAAATCGCTGCGACAGGCGAAGCGCGGCGCGCGACAGATCGAGCTTGATGACTTCCGACGGACACGAGCCGACCAGGAACAACAGCTTGATGTCGGGCCGGCGCGCCAGAAGCTGCGTCACCACGCGATCGAGCTCGTCATTGGCGTCGGTGAGACCGGCCAGATCCTTCTCTTCCATGATCGCGGTGCCGAACCGCGGCTCCGCGAAGATCATCACACCAGCCGCCGACTGGATCAGATGCGCGCAGGTGCGCGAACCGACGACGAGGAAGAACGCGTCCTGGATCTTGCGGTGCAGCCAGACGATGCCGGTCAGCCCGCAGAACACTTCGCGCTGACCGCTCTCGGTGCGAATCTCGCGAGACACCAATTGGTCCGCGGTGGCGGACGAACAGCCGGAAACATGCACGGTCATGCGCGGCTCCCGGACATGTCGACTGCACTGGTCGCAGCAAGCCGCTCGTCGCGACGCGCAGCGCGCAGCTTGAGGATGAACTGAGCCGCATTGACCACGTAGGTCGCATAGGCGGCGAGCGCCACCAGCATCTGATCGCGCGGACTGCCGAGTCCGAAGAACAGCATCACCAGATAGGCCGTATGCAGCGCCAGAACCAGGAAGCTGAACACGTCTTCCCAGAAGAACGCCGGCGCGAACAAGTAACAACCGAAGACTTCGCGCTCCCAGATCGCACCGGTGACCATGATCGTATAGAGCACCAAGGTCTTGATCACGATCGACACCGTCGCGGCGGTGAAGCCGTCACCGGTCCACAGATAGTTCAGCACGAGTCCGAGGCTGACCAGAAAAACCAGGAACTGAACCGGCGCCAGAATTCCCTGGACCAGCGTCCATTTCGTCGCATCCCGACGCCGCCGCTCTTCGGGCGTGTAGAGAGTCTTAACCCCCTGCTTCTGCATCGAAACCGCGCCGCCGACCGCAGCACCGTCCGGCGCATTGGCACCTGTCATGTAAAGAACATTTGACACAGCGGCGTCGCGGTGGTGCGATACCGGCTCCGAGGCACGCGACAACGGCATCGTCGCACCGAGACCCTCTTTTTCTTGATCTGATGCGCTTGAATGATGCACCGCGCTTCTCCTTCAGGGCGGGCTGATCAACAAAGGCTAATCGTCACGAATGCCACTGTCAACCAAACCATACGTAAATTAAACTTGACGGTCTTAGGGCTATGCGCCTTAAGTTCGAGGTGACGGAGTACCCCTCATGACGAACTGGACCGACCGGCTGCTTCTGGAAGTCGTCGAACCCGACAGGGCCGCTTCGCCCATCGTCCCGCTCTCCCCTGCCGTCCCGGAACCGATTTGGCGGTACCGCCGTCCGATGAAGGCGACCGGTATTTCGATCTCGCTCCGTAAAGAGGTACTGACCCAGGTTGGGTTTTCGCTGCGATCCATGTTTGCGAATTCTTGTGGCCTGCCCGAAGGCGGCTCGACGCTCGAAGTTCAACAGTTCGTCCTGCTGACGCTCGGAAGCGACGAAGCGGCCGCGTTGCTCCATGTCGAGACTCTTATCTCGCAGGGCACCACGCCCGAATTGATCTTTCTCAACCTTCTCGCGCCGACGGCGCGGCGGCTGTCCGAAATGTGCGACAGCGACGCGATCGACTCGGTAACCGTGACGCTTGCGATCTGCCGGCTGCAGGAGATCGTCCGTCACCTCGGCGATGCGTTTCCGGTCAACAACCGCGGCATCGGCGGTGAGGTGTTGTTGACCACGATTCCCGGCAATCAGCTCAGTCTCGAAATGACGATGGTGGCCGAACTGTTCTACCGCGACGGATGGGCGGTGCGCTCGATGCCGTTCAGGCCGCTCGGCGATCTGTTCTCACTCATCGGCGAGTGCTGGTTCGAGGTGATCGGACTTTGGGTCACCAGCGATCGACGGCCCGACGAACTGAAGCGCTACATCCAGGACGTCAGGCGAAGGTCGCGCAATCCGAAGGTCGGGATCATGCTCGGCGGACCGACGCTGACGCGACGCCCGGATCTTTCGGCATCGGTCGGAGCGGACGTAGCTGCGGCCGAGGGAGATTCGGCGCCGCGCCTGGCACGCGAACTGGTCGCGGCGTTGAAGGCCGGCAAATAGACTGGTTCTTGTTCGCAGTAACCCGATTGCCCTGCTATAGGGTCTCATCATGGAGGCTCGTATGGCAGTGGTTCAGGCGGAAAACGACGCGAGCGTCGTGACAGCTCTTTATCTTCGGACGCGCGCGCTGCATCTCGAAGCGGAGCGCACCGGAATCGTCGCGGAGATTCTGCGCGGCACGGCGACCCGCGACGGCTACACGCTGTTGCTGCGCAATCTGCATCCCGCCTATCGGGCGATCGAAGCCGGCATCGCGCGACATCGCGACAATCCGATCCTGGCGCCGCTGGCGGCGCATTCGCTGGCTCGCACTCCTGCGATCGAAGCCGATCTCGTCGCACTCGCCGGCACCGGTTGGAACGATCAGCTTCCGGTGCTGCCTGCGGCCGAAGCCTATGCGGACCGTATCGCGGAGGCGAGCGAAGGCGACGGCAGCCGGCTGATCGCGCACGCCTACACCCGCTATCTCGGCGATCTCAACGGCGGACAGATCGTGCGCCGGCTGCTGGAGAAGACGATGCAGCTCGGCCCTGCCGAATTGGCGCATTACGACTTTTCGGCGATCGGCGATCCGGGCGCATTGAAGACCGAGTATCGCGAGGCGCTGGAACAGGCCGGAGCGGCGGCGCCCGATGCCGCGGCGATCATCGAGGAAGGCGCAGCGGCGTTCACCTGCAACATCGCGCTGTCGGTCGCAGTCCAGCAACATCTCGCGGATCGCGCAGTCACCGTCTGACCGCGCCCGCGGCCGAGCGCCGCAGCGCTCCTACGCCCTGCTCTTCGGATCGCCGTCGACGGTGTCGCTGCCCGCCGTGCGGGCGGCGTGCTGCACCAGATGGCCGAGCACTTCGGCGGTGCGCAGCATCGACTGGCGGACGCCTTCCAGCAGCTCGGCGATCCGCCCGGTCTCGACCCCGTAGGTGATTTCCAGCGCCGCAAGCTGCGCGTTCTCGACCAAGGCCGACAGCAGCTTCTCGTGGACCAGGTCGGACTTGGAATCGAGCCGCACGCCGGTCCGCGCGCTGGCGAGAATGCCTTCCTGAAATCTCGCACGCGCCGCCTCCGCGGTGCGGCGATCGGTTGCATCGCTGAAGATCAGAACGAAGCCGAGCGCCTGATCCTCCGACCGCGTCACCGGATCGGCACGAACCGTCAACGGAGACTGGGTGTTGCCGGGACCGCGCAGCATCACTTCGCCGCGCCAGCCGCGGCCGTGATCGACCAGCTCCGCGGTATTGCGCAGGAACTCCTGCTGTTCGACGAACAGGCCGGCGAGATCGCGCAGATGCGCCGCGGGCGGCGCGCCGGACGGCAGCATCGCGCGAAACGCGTCGTTCATCAGCAGGATGCGACCGCCCGGGTCGGTGATCAGCACCGGCTGCACCGAGGCGTGAACCTGGGTCGAAAACTGCTCGTACTGTTCGCGGGCGATCAGCGTCCGCACCGCGCGGAACTGCAGCACGATATCGGCGACGATCTGCCCGATGGTTCGGGCCGCGGCGAGATCAGCCGCCGTCCAGGGATCGGACGTGCCCTCGACGACCTGGTGCCATTGGGCGAACGAGCGCCGCGGCGACAGGTCGGCCGGGCTGTCGCCGATCGTGAATGGCTTCTCCGGATTGCCGCCCCAGGTGACGGTGTGAACGCGCTCGGGGCGAAACCACATCAGAAACTCGCCGCGATGATCCGAGATCGGTGCGGCCATCACGCCGCTCGCCGCGCGCGTCAGATGCGCGAACTGCGGAGCATCGAGACCGAGCGAAGCGGTCGACGCCACCGCCGCGCGAGGCTGGCGATCGAACCAGGCGGCGATCTGGCGGACGTCCTGGGTCGACGGCACCTCGCCGATGGTCCTGACCTGATCCTCATACACCAGCGCGCAACCGGCCGCGCGCAGCGGCTGCAGGATCGATTGCGTGGTGTCGAAGATCGCGGCGCGCCAGTCGCCTTCCCGGGTGATGGACTCGATCATGCGCTGCTCGAGCCGCTGGACGAACAGCTCCGACTGGCTCTGCGCGAAGCTCTCGAGCGCGGTGATCCGGGTCGCCATCGCCTCGGCGAGCAGCTCGCAGATCGCCCGCAGTTCGAAATGAATGAAGCGTGGCAGATAGTGATGGCAGGCGATCAGCCCCCACAGCTTGCCGCCGACCACCAGCGACACCACCAGGGTGGCGCGCACGCCCATGTTCTTCAGGTATTGCAGATGGATCGGTGACATCGAGCGCAGAAAACAGCCCGACATGTCGAGATCGCGCCCGGTGAGAGGCGACAGCCGTGGCTCGATCGGCACCGGCTGATAACCGACGTCGACAAGCACGCGGACACGCTGGCGCTCGTACAGCCGCCGCGCCATCTGCGGAATGTCGGACGCCGGGTAGCGGTTGCCGAGATAGGATTCGAGGCCGGGCACGTGGCGCTCGGAGAACACCTCGCCGTGGCCCTGCTCGTCGAAGCGATACACCATCACCCGGTCGTAGCCGGTGTGCTGCTGGAACAGCAGCGCGGCTGCGTCGCACAGCGCGCCCAGCGATCCGGCCGTACGAATCCGCTCGAGCGCCGGCGCCAGCGTGCCGGTCAGGTCGACCGGCGGCCCGGCACGCTCCAGCTCGATCACCAGCCCGCCTTGCGGAGGCCGATGAATCAGACCGTCGAAATCGGCGGCGGGACGGCCGAGCCGGCAGCGCACCGCGATCGGCATGCCTTCGACGGTGGGATCGAGGTGCGGCAGGATCTTGAGTAACAGATCGCCGTCGATCTCGGCGAGCGGAACGCCGACGACCCGGCTGATATTCAGGAACTCCGCCGCATTGGCGCTGGCCTGAATGATGCGATGGTCGGGCTCACTGACGACAAGAAGCGCGCCGTGCGGCTGGATCGAGCCGGCGAGATGGATTTCTTCAAGTTCGCAATTCGAAAGATCGGCAGTTCCGAATGCGGGGCTGCCGGAGGCATGACCTGCCACTCAATCCTCTGCGTCGTCTGAGCGACCGTTCCCGTCCTTGTCGGCGGCAGCGGAATTCGCACCTTTATCGTCGAAGCCGTAGCGGCTGAGTTTGGCATAAAGACTCTGCCGGCTCAATCCGAGCAACTCGGCGGTCGCCGTGCGATTGCCCCTGGATCGCACCAGGGCTTCCTTGACGTAGTGCTGCTCGACGATGCTGACCGCGTTCTTGACCAGCTTTCGCAGCGAGGATCGCCCGAGTTGCTTGCTGATCGGGCCGAGCGCCTGACGCAAGGCATCGTTGTCGTCCGCCTCGCCGAGGCGACGCGCGACGTTGCGGAGCAGAACGCCGATGTATTGGTCGTCATCGCCGTCGACGGCCGAAACCTCGATCTCGGTCTCACTGCCGAGTTCGCCGCGGATCGTGGTCTGATACAGCCGCACGGTCTTGTAACGCCGCAGCAGGGTCAGCAGACTGGTCAGATCGGCACCGGGCCGTCCCAGCCAGCAGCCGAGCGAACGTCCGACCGCCGCAGGCTTCGATCCGACCTGCACCAGATCGAGGAACGCCTGATTGGCGTGACGGACGATGCCGTCGGAGTCCAGCGCGACGAAGCCGTCGGGGATCCGGTCGATCAGGCCCCGCAGCACCGAGTCGTCGTCAGCTTCCTCAGGGATCGCCGAGGTCGTGACCGGCGTGAAGTGCAGCAGGAAGACCTGCCGCCGTTCGGATGACATCAGCGAGCCGCGCAGCATCCAGGCCCGATCGTAGCGGCCGAGATGGACCAGCACGCTCAGCGCACTGCCGCGCTCGCGCACCTGGGCCAGCATGTCGCGGACCGCGTCGCGATCGGCCGCGGCGACTTCGGCGAGAAAGTCACGCCCGACGACATCGTCGTTGATGCGCTCGACGCGGCTGATCGCCCCGACCGCCGCACGGTTGGCCTCGACGATTCGCATGTCGCCGGCCGACACGATCATCACCGCGTCCGCTGCGGCGTCGAACACCAGCCGATAGCGCGTTTCCAGCTCGCGCAATCGCCAGTAGTCCCGCTCCATCGCCTGCTGCGCGGCCATCAGCCGGGAATGCAGCTCGGAGACCGCCTGCATGTTCTTGCCGACCGCGATCATGCCGGTGCGATCGCCCAGCAGCATCGTGGTGAATTCGATCGGGATTTCGATGCCGCTCGGGAACGGCTGATTGATTTGCCGGAAGGCGGATATTCCGCTGCGCCTTGCGTCTTCGACCATCCGGCGAACCTTTTCGCCGCCGCCGTCGCCCGCGATGTCGCTCCAGAGCCGGCCCAGCCAACCGTCAACGCTTTCAGCCGCCATTGCCGGAGACAAAGTGGCTTCGCGAATCACACCCTCCATATCGAGCAGAAGGGTAATGTCGGCATGAACGGATTTCGGGGCCATCAACTCCGCTCGCACACAGCAGGGCGTCATTACGACGCATTGTCGAGGAACACTGCCGTGCAGCCAAGCACTTAGGCGCACTGCGGGCGCTTGACAAGTGGTCGTCACCGGCCGGCAATGAAAAATTAGCCGAATTGACTAGCCGGTAATATAATTTCGACAGATCAACGTCATCTAGCACAAATGCGTCGAGCCATCGGTCCGCATCTGGGTTAGAACGACTTTACAGAACCGACCAGAACGGGTTTGGATGCGACTGTTTGTCGTGGCCTACGAGGCCCGGGGTCGCTGGACGCCAGGACGGGTTCTTAAGGAGAGAGACGTGGTCAAAAAACTTCTCACTATTGTCAGCATCGCCGCTACCGCAGGATCCCTGTCGATCGGGACTGCCTCGGCGCAGGATGCCAAGGCGGGCGAGGCGGTGTTCAAGCAGTGCATGACCTGCCACCGCGCCGACAAGAACATGGTCGGTCCGGCGCTGGCCGGCGTGGTCGGCCGCAAGGCGGGCACCGCCGCGGGCTTCACCTATTCGCCGCTGAACCACAATTCGGGCGAAGCGGGTCTGGTCTGGACCGCCGACAACATCGTTCCGTATCTGGCCGATCCGAACGCCTTCCTGAAGAAGTTCTTGACCGAAAAGGGCAAGGCTGATCAGGCGGTCGGCGTCACCAAGATGACCTTCAAGCTCGCCAACGAGCAGCAGCGCAAGGACGTGGTGGCCTATCTCGCCACGCTCAAGTAAGTCGTCACAACTCGCTGACGTCTAGCGGCACGAGGGCTTCGGTTCACACGAACCGGAGCCCTTCGTGCTTTCGGGGCCGTGGGACTGGGGCCTGGGTGCTTTCGGGGCCTTCGTATGTTGGCCTCAGTGCTGCTGTTGATTGAATGTCCGGAACGGACGATTCTGGACCGCGCCGCGGCGAGCACCCGACCGGAGGGCGCCGCTGTCAGCGCCAGCGCCGCAGCACATCCACCAGATGCGCCCCGCCCGCCGCCAGCAGGCACAGCGTCGGCACCAGCCAGCCGCTGCCGGCGAGGACGGCGCGGAGCGCCAGCAGCATCAGCGCGCCGGATATCATCCCCGGCAGGAAATCCGCCGGCGCGATGCCGCGCTTGCGCCAGAGCCAATAGCCGATCACCCCGATCGCCTCGAACAGCAGGAAGATCAGCACCACGTCGACCACGGTGCCGCCGGCGAACAGTTCGGACATCATCTGCATGGCAGTTCTCGAGGTGGCCGCATCGCCGCGCGATCAGAACGGCGTGTTGAGCGCGACCACGGTCCAGTTGAGGTAGGCCGCGAACGTCACCCAGACCAGGTACGGCAGCAGGTAGTAACTCGCGGTGCGGGCGCTGCGCCAGAACACCACGACGCCGGCCAGCACCGACAGCCACAGCAGCGGCACTTCGAGCAGCGCCCAATCCGGCCGCCGCACCGTGAAGAACAGCATGCTCCACAGCACGTTGAAGAAGCCGTTGGCGGCGAACAGGCCGATCACCCAGTCGCGCTGGGCGCGGGTGCGGGCGCCCCGCCAGGCGTACACCGCCGACATCGCGGCGAGCGCGAAGATCACCGTCCAGGCCGGACCGAACGCCCAGTCCGGCGGCTGCCACCAGGGCTTCACCAGGCTCTGATACCAAGTTCCGGTGTCGGTCAGCGAACCACCGAGCAGACCGACAAAGAGCGCGACGGCAGCCGCAACGAAGATCGGATTCACAAGGCCACCGCCTGTAGCAATCAAACCGAAGCCAGCCCCGTCATGTGGGCCAGGTTCTTGAAGAAGATCCGGACATGGGCGATCGGCTTGGCCCGGACCAGCTTTTTGTTCATATACGAGTCCCACGTCAACTTCTGGACGTCGCGATCGCGGCAGATGCTGACGAATTGTTCGCGGCGCTTGTCGTTGGCGTACCAGTACCACTGCATCAGGCCGAGAATGCGGAACACCGAGCCGTTCGCGCGCATGAAGCGCTTGCGCGCCAGCTTCAGCGCCTTGGCGTCGGCGGTCTGCAGGAACTCGCCGACCGCTTCGGCCGCGAGACGGCCGCCGAGCAGCGCGTAATAGATCCCCTCGCCCGAGGCCGGCGCCACCACGCCGGCGGCGTCACCGGCCAGCAGCACGCTGTGGCCGTCGTCCCAGCGCGGCAGCGGATGCAGCGGGATCGGCGCCCCCTCCTTGCGGATGGTCTCGACCTCGTCGAGCCCGGTCGCCTTGCGCAGCTCCGCCACCGAATCGCGCAGCGAGAAGCCCTTGTGCATCGAGCCGGTGCCGACGCTGACGGTGTCGCCATGCGGAAAAACCCAGCCGTAGAAATCCGGCGAGACCTGGCCCTGATAGTACACGTCGCAGCGGGCGCCTTCGTAGGCGGCCTTCTGCTCCGGACGCGGCGTCTTGATGATTTCGTGATACGCGAACACGAACGGCACACGGTCGGCGTCGGGCAGGAACTGCCGCGCCACGCCGGACACTGCGCCGTCGGCGCCGATGATCGCACGGCAGCGCACCGTCTGATCGGCCATCGAGCCGTCGGCCTGACGCGCCTCGTAGTGCACGGTGTTGACGCCGGATTCGTCGCGGCTGAACCGCTTGAACAGGCCGGTGCGCCGTTCGGCGCCGACTGTGGCGGCGCGCTGGCGCAGCCACTCGTCGAAATGCTCGCGGTCGACCATGCCGACGAAACCGCCGTCGATCGGCATGTCGACTTCGAACTTGCTCGGCGACACCATCCGGGCCGAGCGGATCTTCGCCACCAGCATGCTGTCGGGAATCGCGAAATCGTGGATCGCACGCGGCGGGATTGCGCCGCCGCACGGCTTGATGCGGCCGGCGCGGTCGAGCAGCACCACCCGCTTGCCGGCACGCGCCAGATCGCAAGCCGCAGTGGCACCGGCGGGGCCGCCGCCGACGACAACGACATCGTAAATTGCGGAGCTCTCGGTCATTTCAACCTCCGGCGACTGCTGGACTGGACAAATCTGCGACACGGCGGTGCTGTGCGCGATGCACCCACACCGCCATCGCTGCGGACGCGACGAACAAACCGGCCTCGGCGGCGAACACCACCGCATAGGACAGGGCCGGCGCCCCGAGGATCAGGCGAGCCAGATCGCTCGCCAGCGTACCGATGAAGCCGCCGACGCCGAATGCGATCGCCTGAGCGGCGCCCCACAGTCCCATCCGCACGCCTTCGCGATTCTCGCCGCCGGCACCGACCAATTCCATCATCGAGCCGATCGCCGCGACCGCATAGGCGCCGTTGGTGACGCCGAGCATGAACACCGTGCTCCGCAGCGGCCAGGACGGCCCGACGATCGCGGCGGTCGACAAGCCGAGCAGCGCGATCGCCGAAGCGACACAGCCGCCGATGGTCCACACTTGCAGATTGCCGCGCGATTTCGGAAACAGCGCGCCGATGATCGGCACCATCGCCATGCCGATCAGCGTGCCGCCGTGCTGCACGCTGGACAGCTTGGTGGTCTCCCCGGGAGTGAAGCCGAACACCGCGCCGGCGAACGGCTCGAGGATCAGATCCTGGGCGCTGTAAGCGAGCATCGACACGAACACGAAGATCGCGAAACGCCGCGCCTGCGGCTCGTGCCAGACGTCCGCGAACGCCTTGCGGAAAGATTCCTGCTGTGCCGCCGGCTTGGCGGCAGGCGCCGGCGCGCCGCCGCGCCCTTCGACGCCCCACACGCCGAGCAGGGTCAGCGCCATCGCGATCAGCGACACGCTGCCCGACACCGCGACCAGCCGCTGCGGCGAGAACGGGTCGAGCAGATGCCCGGCGATCGCCGTGGTGACGATGAAACCGGCGATCATCATCACCCAAACGATGGTGGCCGCCGCCGCGCGACGCTTTTCGTCGGTTCGCTTGGCGAGCAGGACCAGCAGCGAGGTGCCGGCTGCGCCGACCCCGCCGCCGATCAGACAGAATGCGACCACCGCCAGCGCCATGCCGAGCAGCGGCTGCACCGTCATCCACGCGGTCGCCACCGCGGCCAGGAAGCCGCCGAGCGCCAGCACGGCCATGCCGCCGATGATCCACGGCGTGCGGCGCGCGCCGCGATCGGAGCCGTGGCCCCAGGCGGGGCGGAAGACTTGCAGCGCGTAGTGGATCGCGACCAGGGCGCCCGGCAGCATCGCCGGCAATGCCAGCTCCACCACCATCACCCGGTTGAGCGTCGAAGTGGTCAGAACCACGATCGCACCAAGGCCGGTCTGCACCAGCCCCATCCGAACAATGCCGAGCCAGGACAGCGGTCGGATCATGATCAGGACGCTCCGAACGACGACACGGCGACGGCGCTGGCCATCATCCCCATGACGTACAGCGCCACGCCGAGGCCGCTGAACCAGGTGGCGCGTTCGACCGGACTGCGCAGGAATCGGACCATCAGGCCGAGCTGCAGCACCAGCACGAGACCCACGATGCCGGCCTGGATTGGGCGATCCCATGCCACCAGCAGCGCGACCACCACCACCTGCGGGATCGCCATCACGGCGCAGGCGACCCGGGCGGCATTGTCGACGCCGAGCTTGACCGGCAGCGAACCGACCCCGGTCTTGATGTCGCCCTCGATCGACTTGAAGTCGTTGAGCGTCATGATGCCGTGAGCGCCGGCGCTGTACAGCAGCGCCAGCGTGACGATCCACCACGGCGGCAGGCCGGCGAGCATCACGGCGGCACCGGTGAACCAGGCGAAGCCCTCGTAGGTGATGGCGCAGGCGCCGTTGCCGAGCCAGCCGTTCTGCTTCAGCCGGAACGGAGGCATCGAATACATCCAGGCCAGCACCAGGCCGAGCGCCGCGGCGCCGAACACCCAGGCGCCGAGCTGGCTCGCCACCAGCAGCGACGCAGCGGTCCACAGAAACGACAGATACAGGCCCCACCGCCCCGGAATCCGTCCCGACGGAATCGGCCGGTTCGGCTCGTTGATGGCGTCGACGTCGCGATCGAACCAGTCGTTGACGACCTGGCTGGTGGCGACCAGCAGCGGACCGCACAGCACGATGCCGGCAATCACTTCCACCCAGCGCGAGGAGATCGGCACGCCCGACGACACCACGCCGCAGCCGAACGCCCACATCGGCGGAAACCAGGTGATCGGGTGCAACACCTCGAGCACCGCCGACGGCGCTGGACGCACGGCCACACTGTTACTCATCGGCTCCGTCTCCTTCCGGTGCGTGTTCGGCCAGACCGTACCGGCGCAATTTCACGTAGAGGCTCTGGCGGCTCAGCCCGAGCATGTCGGCGGCCGAAGCGCGGTTGTCTCCGGTCAGCTCCAGCGCCGCCTCGATCGACAGCTTCTCGATCACGTCGGTGGTCTCCCGCACCAGATCGCGCAGCGGCACCCGGCCGATCAGCTCGGTGAGCTGCGCCACCGAGCGCGGCAGCTCGCGCTTGGATGTCGCCGCGGTGGTCAGCCGCTTCTCGACGTTGCGAATTGCGAAACCGAAACACGGCTTCTCCTCGATGTCCTTGAGCGCCACCGCGGAGACTTCGACTTCGGCGGCCGCCCCGTATTCGCCGCGCAGCACGGTGGCGAACAATTTGATCGTGCCGTTCTGACGCAAGTTGGCGAGCGCCACCGACAGATCGACGCCGGTGCGGCCGAGCCAGCGATCCAGCAATTCGCCGCGCGCCTGCTCGGCGCTGCCGAGCTGCGCCATTTCCAGAAATGCCAGATTGGCCCGCGCGACACGGCCGTCGTATTGGGTGATGACCAGCGCGTCGGCGGCGGATTCGAAGTAATTCAGAAGGAGTGACGCGGTCTTGGCGCTGCCGGCTTCGGGCGCGACGCCGTACGACGCCAGCCTGACCAGATACAGGGAGGCGTTCTCCTGGCGGAACAACGACGCCGAAAGTTCACACTCGCGCACACCGTCCGCCAGTTTGATTCGTGCCCGGCCGTCACGGCCGGTGGAGCGGACGTCGGCGAACAGGTTCAACACCGTCTGCTGATCGGCGCCGGCGACGAATCCGACCACCGGCGCATTCAGCGCTTCCGGCGCGCTGGTGTCGAACAGCGCCAGCGTCGCCGGATTGGCGTCAACGATCAGTTCACTGGCCGCATCCACGATCATCACCGCTTCCGAGGACACCTGGAACAGCAGCCGGTACCTCGTCTCGGCGTGCCGCAGCCGGATGTAGTCGCGCTCCATCGATTGCTGGGCGTTGATTAGCCGCTGCTGCATCATCGCGAGTTGACGCAGATCACGACCGACCACGAGGAGACGATCGTCTCGCCCGAAGTTGATCGCCGAATACAACACCGGGATGTCCTCGCCGCCCGGCGAGGGATGATTGACCTGCCGCCAGGTCGGGGTATCGCGCACGGTGGCGTCGAGCAGCAACTCACGGATCTTCGGCTGGGTGTCGGAGGTGACGATGTCGACCAGCCGTGAGCCGAGCCAACGCCCCTCACCGTCGAGCTCTTGCGCCAGCTCGTCTTTATTGAACGCCGCGTCCCGGATCACGCCCTGCGGGTCGACCACCAGCGCGACATCGGTCGCAGCGGCGATCAGCTTAGCAGCAGACTGTGCACCGAGATCCCCCAGCGACTCCTTCGGAGATTTGAACACTTGCACCAGGGCAAATATCCTCCAGCAAGAACTCGTCCTCCACTCCGGCGTCTGCGTCCTTACAAGCCTGGCCTTATTCTCGTTCGCAGTCTTCTCAGGCTTTGTTTTGTCGGCCTCTCAGCGGAGTTCGAGGCGCTTCGTTTACAGCAGGTCGCTTCCCTCGTCATCAGCCAGCGGTAGAAAAGGACCGCCAGCCGTCGTATTTCTCGGGAGCCGAAAGCAGCAGCGCGCGCCTGTTGGGATCTATACCATCAGGCGCGCGCATCATTCGTTCAGATAGACGTGCGGTTGTGGTTACCGCGGCGGGGCCAGGCCGTGCTTCACGCCCCAATCGAACCAGTTATCGACCACCGGGCCGGTCAGGATGATGCCGATGGCACCGGTCAGCGGGCAGAGCACCGCGAACCACCAAGCCCAGCGATGGATCGATTCGGCAGTGGCGTTGAAGCCCATCGTCCAGCGCCAGAACAGAGCAGCGCGTTCAAGTGCGGTACCGCGGTCCAGCATCTGCTCGATTTCGCGCTCGCCACCGTAGCGGCTCACAGCGAGGATGGTCGCACCGTGCATGGCGAACAGCAGGGCCGAGCCGTACAGGAAGGCGATCGAGAGACAGTGGAAGGGGTTGTAGTACAGGTTGCCGTACTTGATCGAGAAGTTGTTGGTCCAGTCGAGGTGCGGGAAGACACCGAACGGCGGCGCTTCGCTCCAGGAGCCCATCAGCAGCGGCTGAATGAAGCCGAGCGACAGGTACAGCAGGATGGCCGAAGCGAACGCCCACGCAATGTGGGTGCCCATGCCGAGCGCCCGAGCGCGGCGGTAGGTGCGAACCCACCACAGCAGGATCGACACGGTCAGGAAGAAGCCGGCGATCAACCACCAGCCACCTTCCTTCAGCGGCGGAATGCTCAGACCGTATTCCGGCTTCGGCGGCTCAAGAGCCAGCCAGCAGAACTGGCGCAGGAATTCGATCGGGCTCCAGTCCACCGACGCCAGCATGTTGAGACCGATGATCTCGATCGCAACGAAGCCGCACAGCAGCGAGCAGACACCGGTGAAGCCGAGATAGACAGGACCAATCTGGGCATCGCCGAGCTTACCAAGCCAATAGAAGAAGGTGGTCTTGGTCTCGCGGGGTGAGCTGCCGGGACGTAGCGGCACCCCCGCATAGGCAGGTCCTTCAACCTGGACCTGCGTAAAGATGTTCTGGTATTGGGCCATGACAAGACTCTCTTGTGACCGGTTGAATTACGGATTCCAGATCGGCAGGTTGCGCCACCAATTCCACCAATCGGGCCACGAACCACCTTCCGCCAGCACCGGACCGCTGATGATCATGCAGACCGCGCTGAAGAACACGGCAGCCAACGCCAGGAACAGACCGAGGCGGTGAATACCGATGGTACCAATCGAGTAGCCGACGAGATCGCGGAACACGGTGTTTTCGTGCTCCGGAGACTTCACGGGTTCACCACGGTCCGGATTGAGAGCGGACAGCACCAGGCCGCCGTGCAGCGCAAGCGCCAGACAGGTGGTGAAGAAGAACGTGATCGCGATCATGTGCGCGGGATTGTAGTGGAACTGGCCGTAGGCGTAGCCGGTGTTCGACACCCAATCCAAATGCGTGAAGATGCCGTAGGGGAAACCGTAGCTCCAGGAGCCCATCAGAACCGGACGGATCACCACCAGCGTCACATACGCGAAGATCGCGAAGCTGAAGGCGAACGGAACGTGGAAGCCGATGCCGAGCTTGCGGCAGATCTCGACCTCACGCAGCGCCCAGGTGACGAACGCGCCGGTCGCGCAGATACTCACCCACTGCCAGATACCGCCCTCGGTGAGCGGCGCAAATCCCAAACCGTACTTTGCGTCCGGCGGGTTGACGCTGATCTGCCAGAGATTCCAGGTGGGGCCAAGCGCAGTATTCCACGCGATCAGCGCGATGCCGATCAGCGCGAAGAACACGGTCATCACCCCGAAGATCCCAACGTAGAACGGGCCAACCCAGAAATCGAATAGGTCGCCCCCGATTAGCGTTCCGCCGCGAACGCGGTATTTCTTCTCAAAACTGAGCATTGCCATCGATCGTTCCTCCGCGTGCGAGCCAGGGAAAATCCATCGTCGTGGTCCAGTCCAAGTCGCTTCCCGGAAGGAAACGGGCCCGGCAGATCGGTCCGTTTCCCGCCCCTTCCGGCAAGCAGTGCTTCACGCCATTAGACCGGCATGCTCGGCGGAGTGAAGGGCAGCGAGATCGACGCCGCCTTCGCCGCACGCGGACCATCGAGCCAGTTGAACCGGCTGGTGCTCAGCAGGATGAAGTGGATGATGATGCCCAGGCCGAACAGAAACACGAACAGCAGGACCAGCGCGCGACGCGGATCAAACAGAAGCCAAATTCGCCACATAGTAGTCGTCTCCCCTTAGCACAGGAACGAAGTCAGTTGCTGAACGCTGTCCATCGCGTAGCCGGTCGCTTTGGGCAGCCACGGACGCCACATCCAGGCGAGGATGTGAGCGACAACCGCAACGACGATGAAGAGGAAGAAGCTGGTCACGAAGATCGAGTGGAATTCCTTGGCTTCCGCTTCGGAAAGTCCCGAGATGGAACCGTCACTCATTTGGTCACCTCCTAGTGATGGCCTTTTGGGCCGACACGCCGCCCGAGCGAGGGCGGCTACGATTGCCGTATCGTTTCCGAAACGACAGCGATTTACCGTTTCGTCTCCAAAACGGCAGCCTTCCGTCCGGCGGAGGCCGGACGAAATCTCCGAATTACATTCCCATGAACGACGAGGTCACCAGGACACTCGCCGCGTTGTGAGCTTCACTGAAGACCGACTCCTGCGAACCGGACCTTTTGCGCCAGGGCATCGCCCGCGTAACCAGAGCCCGGATCAGAAACAGCGCGTAGCACGCACCGAACATCACCCGGCATTCGAACGCGGCACTATCCGGAAGAACCCTAGAGCGACGGCCGGTGTGGGCGTAGTCGGACATCGATCATCTCCTCACTCTTGGATTGCTCATATTTGGTCGCGACATTGTGAAGCGCATTGTTCTAGCTCAAATCATCGTTACATCGTTTGGCCGTCGAGCAGCGCCGCGCGCGCCCGAGACACGAATTCGGTAGTGACTTTTTCCTGTCCGGCGCGGCGTGCGCTGTTTTCGGCGGCGTCGCGAAGACGTTTTGCCGCAGAGATCCGCACCAGAACCGGATGAGCTTCGAGCACTTCGTCGAGCAGCGCCTTGGCCTCGTCGCTCCACAGCAATTCTTCGTGCCGGCGTGCCGGCGTCGGATCGACCCGGTCGAGATCGCTGCCGAGCGGCAGGATGTTGAAGAGCGCGTCGAACAGCGCGTTGCAGACTTCCTGCACCAGGTAAGTGGCACCGGAGTAGCCCATGAACGGCGTGCCGGTGTGACGGCGGATCACAGCACCCGGGAATGACGCCGGAATGTACACGGCGCGACCACCGGTCTCGGCCAAATACATTCTTTCGTTGTAGCTGCCGAACATGATCAGCGGCGGGGTCTGACGAATCGCTGCACGCACCGCTTCGTTGTCGGTCTTCTTGCCGACACAGCGCGAGATCGCGAAGGTGCACGGCAGCCCCATCTCGTCTTCGAGGAAATGCCGCACGCCACGGGCATAGGTATCGGTCGCGACGATGGCGAAGCTGGCGGTGCCGAAGAAGTCCTGGGTCACCGACCGCCACAGATCCCACAGCGGCTTGATGGTGGTGTTCTTTTCGCGCTCGATGAACGGCTCGGGATCGAGGCCGGTGAGCTCACCAAGCTTGCGCAGGAAACGCGTGGTCGAATGCAGCCCGATCGGCGCCTGCAGGTAAGGCCGCTCCAGCGATTCGCACAGCAACCGGCCGAACTCGCGATACATGCAGACGTTGACGTCGGCATTCACCAGCTTGGGAATATCAGACAGGTGCGTGCCAAGCGGGAACACCATGTTGACTTCGGCGCCGATGCCTTCGATCAGGCGGCGGATCTCGGCGAGATCGGACGGCATGTTGAAGGTGCCGTAGATCGGTCCGATGATGTTGACCCGCGGCTTCTCGCCGTCCTTGCGCTTCCGCTCCGGAATTTTCTTCGGGCCGTATTCTTTCCACAGCCACGAAATCGCGCGGTCGGCGCTCTGCCACTGATCCTCGTCGATGGTGCGCGGCAGAAAGCGCTTGATGCCGGTGCCTTCGGGCGTGACGCCGCCGCCGATCATTTCGGCGATCGAGCCGGTGACGACGACGGCCGGCAGATAGGGATCGAGCGCCTTGTGGGCGCGGTGCATCGCGCCTTCGGTGCCGAGCTTGCCGAGCTCTTCTTCGCCGAGGCCGGTGACGACGATCGGCAATTCGTGCGGCGGCAGCGCGTCGGTGTAGTGCAGCACCGAGGTCACCGGCAGGTTTTCGCAACCGACCGGACCGTCGATGATCACCTGCAGACCCTTCACCGCGGTGAAGGCGTACACGGCGCCCCAATAGCCGCCGGCGCGATCGTGATCGAGGACGAGCATCAGATCATCTCCTCCGCCTTGCGCTTCTTGGCTGCGGCTTCGATCTGCTTCTTGTACTTCTCGCGATAGGCCGGAACGTCCTTCGGCGTGTCTTCCCAGACGCCGGCGGCATAGCCCTGCCCGACGTCGCCGAAGAACTCCTTCATCTCGTCGAATCGCGCCTTGTTGCCGAGCGCGGCGTTGATCACCTGCGCCAGCGATCCGGCGCCGGCGGGACCGAACAGCGGCCGCGCCGAGATCAGGTTGGTGAAGTACAAGGCCGGGATCGACATCGTCTTGGCCTTCTGCACCACCGGCGTGGTGCCGATGGCGAGATCCGGCATGAACTCGTCGACCGCGGCGTAGTCCTGCTCGAGCGAGGCGCGGAATTGCACCCGCACGCCCTTGGCTTCCAGCCATTCGCGATCCGGGTCCGACCACGGCGTGCGCGGCACCGCGGTGCCGACATAAGGTACGTTCGCGCCGCTCTCGATCAGCAGCCGCGCCACCAGCAGCCCCGAGCCTTCGTAGCCGGACACGGTGATACGCGCGTTGATCGGCTTGGCGGCGAGCGCCGCCTTGATGGCCGGCAGGAAGCGGTTCTTGGCGGCGTCGATCTTCGAGCGCTCGACATTGCAAGCGGTGCCGATCGCTTCCAGCCACGCCTCGGTGCCGTCGTGCCCGACAGGCGCCGAGCCCACGACCTTGCGACCGGCGAGCTCGAACTGGCGGATACACGACTTGTAGAACGGGTGAATCGCCGCGACGACCTGGCAGTCGAGCGCGGCATAGAGCTCGCGCCATTCGCGGGTCGGCACCACCGGACCCACGGCGAGGCCGAGCGGGTCGAGCATCAGGTTGATACCAACCGGATCGGCCGGGAACATCTCGCCCAGCAGCGTCACGGTCGGACGCTCGCTGCGGCCGCCGCGCGGCGCCTGCACCGGGCCCTGCTCGGCTTCCTTGCGGGCGTATTCGAGCATCGCGCCGGACAGTACGTCCTTGGCCTCGGCGTGAGTCGGCACGCCGAAGCCCGGCACGTCGATGCCGATGATGCGAACGCCGTTGATTTCCTTCGGCAGCAGATCGAGCGGCACGCCCGAGGCGGTCGGCACGCAGAGATTGGTGATGATGATGGTGTCGTACTGCGCCGGATCGGCCAGCTTGTACACCGCCTCGCGAATGTCTTCGAACAGCTTGCCGGTGACCAGCGTTTCCGAACTGAACGGCACGTAGCCGACGGTGCGGCGCGCGCCGTAGAAATGCGACACGAAGGTCAGGCCGTAGACGCAGCAGGCCGAACCGGACAGCACGGTCGCGGTGCGGCGCATCCGCAGACCGACGCGGAGCGAGCCGAACGCCGGACACATGCTCTGCGGCTGGTCGTGCGGTCCCTTCGGATAGTCGGCGGCGTAGCGTTCGAGCACGTCGCTCTTGCCGGCGGCTTCAGCCGCCGCTTTCATTTGTGCAGCACCGGCGTGGCAGCCGAGACCGTCGGCTTTGGTCGCGGCTTCGTTGATCGCGGGCGCATCGGTGTCGACGGAAAAATCCGCCGCATCGTCGCCGATCGATCCGGCGATGCGGCCGGAATAACGAGACATGACACTCATGACGAACTCCCGATCACCCGATCTCAGACCTCGTCGTAGATCACTTCGAGCGACGGCTTGTTCAGCACCGCAGCGCCGCACATGTCTTCCATCGTGGCCGGCTCGAGTACGACGTCGCGCCCGGTGACGTCGCTGGAGAACAGGCCGAGCAGCCCGTCCTGAGACAGCGGCTTCGGCCGGACCGGCGGCGCCGTGGCGACGTTGTCGGCGAGCGTCGCGAACAGCGGACCCCACTGCCCGTCCGGCAGCGCGACGATCTCGTAGTTGGCGCTCTTGCGGCGGATGCCTTCGTCGGCGGGAATCGCCGACAGCACCGGAATCCCGGCCGCCGCTGCGAAGGCTTGAGCCTCGCCGGTGCCGTCGTCCTTGTTGATCACCATGCCGGCGACGCCAACATTGCCGCCGAGCTTGCGGAAATACTCGACCGCCGAGCAGACGTTATTGGCGACATACAGCGACTGCAGGTCGTTGGAGCCGACGATGATCACCTTCTGGCACATGTCGCGGGCGATCGGCAGACCGAAACCGCCGCACACCACGTCGCCGAGGAAGTCGAGCAGCACGTAGTCGAAGCCCCACTCGTGGAAGCCGAGCTTCTCCAGCGTCTCGAAGCCGTGGATGATGCCGCGACCGCCGCAGCCGCGGCCGACTTCCGGACCGCCGAGCTCCATCGCGAACACGCCGTCGCGCTTGAAGCAGACGTCGCTGATGGTGACTTCCTCGCCGGCGAGCTTCTTCTTCGACGACGTTTCGATGATGGTCGGAGTCGCCTTGCCGCCGAACAGCAGCGACGTGGTGTCGCTCTTCGGATCGCAGCCGATCAGCAGCACTTTCTTGCCCTGCTGGGCCATCATGTAGGACAGGTTGGCGAGCGTGAAGCTCTTGCCGATTCCGCCTTTGCCGTAGATCGCAATGATCTGGGTTTCCTTGGTGACGGGAGTCGTCACCGGGGCATCGGGTTCAACCGACGCCTCGGCCCGGAGTTGTGCGTCTTGCAGGCTGATCTGCGGAACGACGTTCATCAGCTCGGTCTCCAATTCAGAACCATTTTGAGGCAAGCAGGGTCTTCGAAAGCGATCCGATAGGCGTCGGGGGCCGACGCCGCCTCCTGGTGGTGTGTGATCAGTCCGTCGAGCGAGAGCTTGCCGCTTTCGATCAACGCCTTGGTGGCGCCGATGTCCGGCGGCTGCCATTCCGCCGCAACCCGAATGCGTGCTTCACGCATGAAAGCGGGCGGGAACGAGAACGACAGCGGCTCGCTGTAGAACCCAGCGAGCACGATCTCGCCGGTGGCCGCGATGCGCGAGATCAAAGTGTCGAGCAATTTCGGATCGCCGCTGACGTCGTAGATGCTGCGATAGTCGCGACGCTCGTCGGCGGCGGGGTCGACCACCGCATAGCCTTCGGCGCCGCCGCTGCGAATCGGGTTCTTCTCCCACACCACCGGCGGCGGATTGCCGAGCGCGATCGAGATCCGCGCCAACAGGCGACCGAGCACGCCGTGACCGACGATGCAGTCGGGCGGGGTCGCACCGCGCGCGGCGATCGCATGATAGGCCGTCGCCGCCAACGCGATCAGAATGCCGCGCTCGCCGAGCTTCGAATCCAATGGCACCACGCGCTTGGCGGGCACCACCAGCCGCGACGCCGAGGCGCCAAACAGGCCGCGCACTTCGCCGAAGCACTTCGCCCCAGGCACGAACACCATCTGGCCCGGCTTCAGGTCGGTGGCCGATCCGGCCTCGACGACCTCGCCGACCGACTCGTAGCCGGGGACCAGCGGGTAACCCATTCCGGGGAATTGCGGCATCCGGCCCGACCACAACAGCCGCTCCGTACCGGTGCTGACGCCACTCCAGGCAACATCGACAACGATGTCGTCGTCAGTCGGCGCCGTGAGGCTCAAGCGACTGAGTTCGACCTGTTGTGGCTGCTTGAGTACGACCGCGATGGTGTCCATCGCTTACTCCAAAATCCGAACGGCAGAGCTCTGCCGCCGAGTGTCATGCTAAACTGACGGACCACAGTGTCAAGCCAGATTAACACAACTACCGTTTGGATGCGGTAATTACGGAGGCAACCAGCGGCATCGGAACCGGGTGCAAAGTGACCTGGGAGAAGCCCGCATTCTCCAACATCGCCCGTAGCCGAGGGAAGCTCCGGGCTTTCCCGGAGCCCATCGCGTAAAGATAGAAGGCGAAATAGGCGTCGGAGATCGCCGCGGTGCCGGGGGTGCCGGCGATCGGCTCGGCGATCAGCAGTTTTCCATTGTCGGGCAAGGCCTTGTGGACGGCGCGCAGCAGCGCCTCGACGACTTCGTCGTCGTGGTCGTGGATCACCCGGATAAGAGAGATGATGTCGGCGCCTTCGGGCAGCGGGTCGGTTCTGAAACTGCCGCCGACTGCAGTCGCCCGGTCTTTCAGCCCGTTTGCCTCGAACCGGGCGGCCGCCTTCTCGGCCACCGCCGGCAGGTCGAACAGGATACAGCGAAGCTGAGGCGCCTGGGCGGCGACCGCCGACAGGAACGAGCCGTCGCCGCCGCCGACGTCGAGCAGGCAGCGGTGATCCCGGAACGTGTAAACGTGGAGAACCTCGCGGGTGATCATCGGCTGCGAGGCGGCCATCAGCTCGGTGTAGGACGCAATCGCATCGGACGGCAGCTCGCACGGGCGCTCGCCCCGCACATACGCCCAATACGCCGCCAGCTCGCCCCCGCCCCGCGGCGCGCGCAGCATTGCCACCGGATCAGACAGATCGCGATACAGCATGGCATGATGTTCGACCAGCGCGAGCACGCCGGGATTGCCGCGCAGCTCGGCGCCGAGCTGACCGAGGCCGTAGCGGTTGCCGTTACGGGGCTGCAGCAACTGGAGCGCGACCGCCCCATCGAGCAGCATGCGCATCGACTCGACCGGCAGCGACAGACGCACGGCCAGTTCTTCGGCGGTGGCGGGACGATCGGCGACGATGTCGAGCAGCCGGAGCTGAACGCAGGCCAGCAGAATCTGCGAATAGACGAAGCCGGCGACCAGATCGAACATCGCCACGGCACGCCGGCGGGCGACCGGACGCATCAACGGAAACACCGCGGCAAAGCGCTGAAAGCGCGGATTCGACAGGATCGAATCGCGCCAGCCGAGCAGCCGGTCACGCAGGCTCAGGGAGACCATCTGGATCTGCTACCACCGGCCGGCCGCGAAAGCCAAGCCGGCGGCCGCATCAGGCCGCTGTGGCGGCGAGCTTCGCCGGCACCAGACGCGTCGCTTCCGACATGATCAGCGACCGCAGCTCGTTGCCATTGGTACATTCCGGCATCGCCTCGACGGCGCCGCGCACCAGCGACTTCAGGTGGTAAATCGCGCCATCGATGCCCATCTCGCGCACCGCGCTGGGGCGATCGTGGGCGATGTCCTGACCGACCGGCTTGCCGATCTCCTCGACATCGGCGGCGGCGTCACGCAGATCGTCGGCGACCTGATAGGCCTCGCCGATCTTCTCGCCAACCATCCGCCACGGCTCCGGATCGGCCCCCGCCGAGGCCGCGCCCATCGCGGTGGCGGCGACGAACAGCGCGCCAGTTTTGGAGCGATGATAGTGCGCGAGGTTGATCTCGGACTCGCATTCCCAGGCCTGGCCGGCGACGATGCCGAACGGCACGCCGACCGCACTGCCGATGATCTGGGTCAGCTTCAACAGCCGGTCCGCCGGGCCGTCGACCCGGGCGATGGTCTGGAACGCCAGCACGATCATAGCGTCACCGGCGAGCACGGCGAGCGGCTCGCCGAACGCTTTGTGCACCGAGGGCCGGCCACGGCGCAGATCGGCGCCATCGAAGCACGGCAGATCGTCGTGGATCAGCGAGGCGCAATGCATCAGCTCGAGCGCGGCACCGGCGGCTTCGGTAATTCCCGGATTGTCTTCGCCGCAGGCAAGCGCCACGCTGTGGCAAAGCCGCGGACGAACGCGCGCCCCGCGCGGGAACACCGCGCCACGCATCGCCGCCGCCAGCCGCGGCGGACAACCGGCCATATCGGCCTGATTGAGCGCCTCAGTCAGCGCACGCTCGATCCGATTGGTGACATCCATGGCTACACTCCCGCGCCGGGCACAAGTGTCAATTTAACTTGTCACGCGAAACTGTAAGTTATTATGGACACCTGTCAATGATATGGCTCAAAGACAGCTAAGCCGGAGCGAGAAATCGAATGCGGGATCAGACCGCGAAGAATCGCGTCGTAGTGATCGGCGCAGGCGTCGCGGGACTGACGTCTGCGCTCGCATTGGCCGCTCGCGGTCTCGACGTCACGGTGCTGGAACGCGCCGCAGGCCCCGGCGGCAAACTGCGCGAAGTCGCAATCGGGCAGGCGCGGATCGACAGCGGCCCGACCGTATTCACGATGCGCTGGGTGTTCGAGGAACTGTTCGCCGGCATTGGCCTGAATTTCACCGACCATGTCCGCCTACGACCTTTGTCGGTGCTCGCCCGCCACGCCTGGGACGACACCACGCATCTCGACCTGTTCGCCGACGAGGCACGCTCCGCCGACGCGATCGGCGCGTTTGCCGGCGCGGCCGAAGCCAGGCGCTATCGCCAGTTCTGCGCCGACAGCCGGCGCATCTACGAGATTTTGGAGAAGCCGTTCCTGCGCGCCACCGCGCCGAGCCTGCCGAAGCTGGCGACCGCCGGGGGCATCGGCGGTCTGATCGAACTGCGCAAGATCCGCCCGTTCACCACGATGTGGAAGGCGCTCGGCGATTACTTCCACGATCCGCGGATGCGGCAACTGTTCGGCCGCTATGCGACTTATTGCGGATCGTCACCGTTCGACGCGCCCGCGACGCTGATGCTGGTCGCCCACGTCGAACACGAGGGCGTCTGGATCATCGAAGGCGGCATGCACGCGCTGGCGCGGGCGCTGGCCGATTGCGCCGTCAGGTTCGGCGCAACGATTCGCTATCAGCAGAGCGTGCGCGAGGTGATGGTGTCCGGCGGACGTGCCGCCGGCGTGATCCTGGAGAACGGCGAGCGGATCGAGGCGCATTCGGTGATCGTCAATGCGGACGTCGGCGCCTTGCCGGCCGGGTTGTTCGGCGAGGCAGTACGCGCCGCCGCGTCGCCGCTGGCCCCTCGATTGCGCTCGCTGTCGGCAATCACCTGGAGCATGGTGGCGAAAACCGAGGGCTTCCCGTTGAGCCGGCATTCGGTGTTCTTCTCGCGGGATTATCCACGAGAGTTCACAGAGATCTTCGGCCGCGGCGAGGTTCCGAGCGAGCCGACCGTGTATGTCTGCGCGCAGGATCGCATCGACGACGAGGCTCATCTCGACGCCGGCGGCGAAGAGGAATTGCTGGTGTTGATCAACGCGCCGCCGGTCGGCGATCGGAAGACCTTCGATCGAGGCGATGTCACGCGGGCCGCCGAGCGCGCGTTCGGCGTGTTGCAGCGTTGCGGCCTGCGGGTCGATTCTGATCCGAGCAAGACGCAGGTGACCACGCCGGCGGATTTCAACCGGCTGTTCCCGGCGACCGGCGGCGCGCTGTATGGTCGCGCTTCGCACGGCTGGAGCGCCTCGTTCGAACGTCCCGGAGCGGGTACAAAGATCCCCGGCCTGTATCTGGCGGGCGGCAGCACCCACCCCGGTCCCGGTGTGCCGATGGCCGCCCTGTCGGGTCGCGCCGCGGCGGCGAGCTTGTTCGCCGACCTCGACTCCAACCCCTCCGGGCCGAAGCCTGCCCTTCGCCCGGCAGCCTCCAAGACGACGTGAGAGAATGATTGCCTGGCCTAACGAGACCGACGAACGCCGCGCCGGATTCAATGTCGATATCCCGCGCAACGGCTATGCTTGGTGGTACATCGACGCGATCAGCGACGACGGCCGCGAAGGGCTGACCATCATCGCCTTCATCGGCAGCGTGTTTTCGCCGTACTACGCGTTCGCGCGGCGCCGCGGGCCCGCCGACCCGCTCGACCATTGCGCCATCAACGTCGCGCTGTATCACCAGGCCGGCAAGCGCTGGAGCATGACCGAGCGCGGCCGCGGCCGCGTGGCGCGCAACGTCAATGCCTTCCTGATCGGCCCCAGCGATCTCGGCTGGGACGGCAAGACGCTGACCATCAACATCCGCGAAACCGGCGCGCCGGTGCCCGGCCGAATCGAAGGCCGCGTCCGGGTGACGCCGGCCGCGATCACCAAGGATTTCTTCGTCCTCAACCTGCAGGGCAATCATCGCTGGTGGCCGATCGCGCCGCGCGCGCGGGTCGAGGTCGATCTGCGGCGACCCAACCTGTCGTGGCAGGGCGAAGGCTATCTCGACAGCAATGCAGGCGACGAACCGATCGAGACCGGCTTCCGGCATTGGGAATGGGCGCGCGGCGCGATGCGCGACAAGACTGTGATCCTGTACGAAGCCGAACGCCGCGACGGCAGCCGGGTCGACCTCGCCGTCACCTTCGACGCCGACGGCAACAAGCAGGAATTCACCCCGCCGCAGCTATTGCCGCTGCCGCGCTCCGGCTGGAAGGTCGACCGCAGCGCCCGCAGCGAGACCGGCGCCAAGCTGGTCCGCACGCTCGAAGACACACCGTTCTACGCCCGCTCGATGGTGGAAACGACACTGCTCGGCGAGAAGGTGACGCTGATGCACGAAAGCCTGTCGCTCGACCGCTTCCGCATGCCGGTGGTGCAAGCCATGCTGCCGTTCCGGATGCCACGGCGGAGATAGCGGGCGGCGTGCGTTTTCGATGGCCGGAACGAGTCCGGCCGTGATGGCCAGACCAGAATAGACGCAGCATTCCAACACCGTCATGGCCGGGCTTGTCCCGGCCATCCACGAACGACATACTCACCGCATGGGATGCGGTTACGTGTACTTCTTGACCAACCGGCCCAACGGCATCCTGTATATCGGGGTGACGAGCGACTTCGTGCGTCGGGTCCATGAACACCGCACCGGCGCCGTTGCGGGCTTCACGAAGCGCTACGGCTTGAAGCGGCTGGTGTACTTCGAAATTTGTGATGACATCCGGACTGCGATCCAGCGCGAGCACAACATCAAGCACTGGAGCAGGACTTGGAAAGTGCGCCTGATCTTGGCGACGAATCCGCATTGGGACGATCTTTACGACTCGTTGTGAGGCTGTTCGTGGATGGCCGGGACGGAGCCCGGCCATGACGGATTCAGTGCCCCTCGGGAAGTCTAGCCCCCTTCGCCTTCTCCGCCTCCCGCTTGCGGTCCAGTCTCCTGCCCTGCCATTCGAGCACGCCCCAGCCGGCGGCGAACATGCCGAGCATCAGGATTTCGAAATAGTTGAAGGCGCTGTCGCTGTTCATTGCGGGCGATCCTTGTCGCGCTCGGCGCGGGCGCGGTCGAGGCGTTTGCCTTGGCGCTCCAGCACCAGCCAGCCGACGATCAGGCAGGCGAACACCGCGATCAGTTCGATCAGTCCGTAATAGTTCTCCATCACGAGCCTCCCGCGGCCGCAGCCAGTTCGGGCTTGATCAATTCCAGCGCACCCAAGGGCCTGATCAGCTCCAGCTCACCAGCGGCGGCATCGAGCTCATGATGGTCTCGGTGTTGCCGCCGGTCTGCAGGCCGAACATCGTACCCTTATCGTACAGCAAATTGAACTCGACGTAGAGGCCGCGGCAGGCGAGCTGCTGAGCGCGCTCCTGTTCGGTCCACGGCTCGACCATGCGCTTGCGGACGATCTTCGGATAGATATCCAGCAGCGCCGAGCCGACGTCGCGGGTGAAGGCGAAGTCGCGGTCGAAATCGCCGCTGTCGAGGTGATCGTAGAAGATGCCGCCGACGCCGCGGGCCGTGCCGCGATGCGGAAGAAAGAAATACGTATCGGCCCAGGGCTTGAACTTGGCGTAGTAGTTGGGATCGTGGGCGTCGCAGGCGGCCTTCATGGCGGCGTGGAAGATCACTGCGTCCTCCGCGTCCTGACTGCGCTGCTCCGGCAGCATCGGCGTCAGATCGGCGCCGCCGCCGAACCAGCCTTTCGACGTCGACAGAAATCGCGTGTTCATGTGCACGGTCGGCACCCGCGGACTTCGCGGATGCATGATCAGGCTGATGCTGGTGGAGACGTAATCGAGGCTGACGCCGTCTCCGGGCAGATTCTTGGCCATCTCCGGAGTCAGCCTGCCGTTGGCCGACGAGGTGTGAATGCCGATCTTCTCGAACAGCCGCCCGTTCGACAGAAAGCCGCCGACCCCGCCGCCGGCGCCGGTCTTCCGCTGCCACGGCTTGTAGGTGAAGGTGGCCGGCTCGCCGGGAAACAGCTCCGCCGGCGCTTCGCGCTCGAGCGTTTCGATCTCGGCGCAGATCCGGTCGCGCAGCCCCTCGAACCAGGCCCGCGCCTGGGCCCGGCGGGCCTCGACGGGATTATCGGTGGAAGCAGCGGGCGAGCGGTCGAGGTCGGTGTCGATGGTCATGGCCGTGATCCGTTGCGCAAGGTCCGCATCGGTATCACGCCAATGTGGCGGCTACGAGAGTTTTTGCAACTCAGTGGCGTTTGAACGGAGCAGCCCGCTCGGGGAGCGCGCGGCTCATCCTTCGAGACGGCCGCTACGCGGCCTCCTCAGGATGAGGTCGAAGCGAGAGGATGGCCCAATCGAGATTCGTGGAGTGTCGCTACGCGCGATGTCCTCATGGTGAGGAGGCGCGCAGCGCCGTCTCGAACCATGCGCCACAAATGTCGGCGCAACCGCCGTTCGCGGATGGCCGGGACAGGCCCGGCCATGACGAAATTGAGACGGAGATCTGCTAACTACACCCGGCTGCGCTGCAGCATCTGGTCGCGGCGTTCGAGGCGGGTGAACAGGTCGACCAGCCAGGCGACCTTCTGCTCGAGCGGCTTGACCTTCTGGCGCGGCGGCAGTTCGCGCACCGGATGCGCGATCACCGCGTCGACCAGAAACTTAGTCTCTTCCATATCGCCGAACTTGGCCGGCAGATACTTCGCCGGCGCCCATTCGGTTTCCTGGAACGCCAGCAGCCGCGCCAACACCGCGAGCTTGCGGCCGGTGGAAACCACCGCGCGGCTCGACACCGAGTCGAGACCGGAGCGTTCGACCTCGCGGCCGATCTCGGCATACAGCGCGCGCGCCGCGAAGATGCCGGGACGGCAGGAGCGCGGCAGATTGGCGATGCCGAGCGTGGCGCGATCGTACAGCGCGTCCGCGGTGTCGATCAGTCGCTTGACGATGCTGGCGATCTCCGGCGTGAACTTCGGATCGGCGAGCCATTTGGCGGGATCGAGCCCAGCTTCGCGCATCCACGACAGCGGCATGTAGATGCGGCCGTTGCGCGCGTCCTCGCCAATGTCGCGAGCGATATTGGTGAGCTGCATCGCGCAGCCGAGATCGCAGGCGCGGGCCACGATGTCGGGTTTGCGCTGCCCCATGACCAGCGTCATCATTACGCCGACGGTGCCGGCGACCCGGGCGCAGTACGAGTACAACTCCGACAGCGTCTCGAACCGACGGCCCTGCGCGTCCCACTCCAGCCCCTCGATCAGCGCCTCGGGAATCGCCGGCGGAATCGAAAACCGCGCCACCACATCGGCGAAGGCGCGGTCGGACGGATAGGCTCGCGGCACGCCGCGGCAGGCGCGGTCGAGCCGGTCCTTCAGCACTTCGACCGCGGCGGCGCGATCGAGGCCGAGATCGACGGCGTCGTCAGCGACGCGGCAGAACGCATACAGCGCGATCGCCGGATCGCTGATCCGCCGCGGCAGCACGAGGGACGCCGCGTGGAAGGTGTGCGAGCCTTCCTTGATCATCTCGCGGCAGGCCAGCATGTCGGATTGGGCCAACATATCGGATTGCAGACTCATGATGTCACCAGACTGTCGGCCGGAGGGACCAGCGCATCGATGACCCGCGCCGAGGACAATACCCCGGGCAGGCCGGCACCGGGATGCGTTCCGGCGCCGACGAGATAAAGCCGCTTGACGTCTTCGCTCTGATTATGCGGCCTGAACCAGGCACTCTGCCACAGCACCGGCTCCAGACCGAACGCCGCGCCGCGGAACGACGACAGCCGGTCCTGGAAATCCAGCGGCGTGGTGATCTTGGAGGTCGCAATCTGATTTTCCAGATCGGGCAGAATGGTGGCGCCGAGCATCTTGGCGATCGCAGCCCGATAGGGCTCCGCCTTGCTGTGCCAATCGACGTCGCCGAGCAGGTTCGGCACCGGCGACAGCACGTAGAAGGTGTCACAGCCGGGAGGCGCGAGCGACGGATCGGTCGCGGTCGGGCGATGCAGATACAGGCTGAAATCCTCGGCGACCACCTTGCGGCTGAAGATGTCGCTGATCAGCTCCCTGTAGCGCGGCCCGAGCAGAATGGTGTGGTGCTTGACGTCGTCGTAGCGGCGCTTGGTGCCGAAGTACCAGACGAACAGACTCATCGAGTAGCGCGACTTCTCGATCTTGGCGTCGGTCCAGCGCTTGCGAGTCTCCGGCGCCAGCAGATAGCGATAGGTCGAGGCGGAATCGGCGTTCGACACCACGATGTCGGCCTTGATCACCTCACCGTCGGCGAGCTTGACGCCAGTCGCGACGCCGTTCTCGACCACGATCTGACGGACGTCCTGGTGATAGCGTATCTCGCTGCCCTGCCCTTCGATCAGCTTCACCAGACCGGTGACGAGCGCGCCGGTGCCGCCCATCGCCGAATGCACGCCCCACTGCTTTTCGAGGTAAGTGATCAGGCAGTACACCGAACTCGACATGAACGGATTGCCGCCGATCAAGAGCGGATGGAAGCTGAACACCTGCCGCAGCTTCGGATCCTTGAAGTGCTTGGCGACGAGGCCGTAAACGCTGCGATAGCTCTCCAGCTTGATCATCGCCGGCGCGATCTTCAGCATGTCGGTGAAGCGGCTGAACGGCTGATCGCCGAGCTGCTCGAAGCCGACTTTGAAGATCTCGTGCGAGGCCGCCATGAAGCGGTCGTAGGCCGGCACGTCGTCGGGGCAGAACTTCGCGATCTGGTCGAGCACCGCATCGCGATCGTCGGAATAGTCGAAGTGCGTTCCGTCGTCGAAGCGGATGCGATAGAACGGCGACATCGGCTTCAAGGTGATGTCATCCGACATCCGCTTGCCGCACAACTTCCACAGCTCTTCGAACAGATACGGCGCGGTGACGATGGTCGGCCCGGCGTCGAACGAGAAGCCGTCCTGCTTGTGGACGTAGGCGCGACCACCGGGCTTATCGAGCTTCTCCAGCACGGTGACCCGATACCCTTTAGCGCCCAGACGGACCGCCGCGGCCAAGCCGCCGAAGCCGGAGCCGATCACCACCGCATGCGGAGCATGATCGCGGGGAGGACGAGGAGCAGGATTGGGGCCAGGATCAAGCATGGGTACCACTGTAACAAAAAATTGACAGAGGGCTAGCGGCAATCTGTAAGCGGGTCCTGACAAGCCGTCTTTGATCTATTCGATATTCGGAAGTTTTTCCGCATAGCGTTCGATCAGGTCGGCGATCAGGGCCGGCCGCTCCTCGTGCGCCAGATGGCCGAGCGCCGGAATCCGTTCGATCACCGCTTTCGGCAGGATTTCCCGTACCTTGACCGCCACCGACGGTGGGATCGCACGGTCCCCCTCGGCCGCCACCAGCACCAAGAGCGGCTTCAGATTGGGCAATGCTTTCAACAGCGGTTCAAGCTCCCAGTTCGCCATCATCCGCAGCGCTGCGGCGACATGATGCGGGCTGGACACCAGCTTGCCGTAAAGCTTCATGCCGGCCGGATCGATGGTCGAGCCGGTGTTGCCGATCAACCGCTCGACCGAGCCGCGGTGTCCGGCCTGCCAGGCGAACAGACTCGGCACGAACGGATTCATCACCAGCATCTTGGCGAGTGGCGAGAAGAAACTCGCCGCCGGCCCTCCATAGGGCAGAAACGCGCCGTTGAGGCTGAACAGGATTTTCGGATCGATCGCGCCGTCGAGGCACATCCGCGCCAGAATCGCTGCGCCCGCCGAGTGACCGACCACCAAACAGGGGGAGACCTGCAGCACGCGCAGCAGCGCGGCGAGGTCGGTCGCCATCCCGGGCAGCGACATCCGATGGCCACGCGGCGACTGGGTGAAGCCGTGCCCGGGTAGGTCGGGCGCGACCACCTGATAGTGCTGTGCCAGCAGCGGCGCCAGACCCCGCCAGGAGTGCGAAGCTGCGCCAGTGCCGTGGATCAGCAGGATCGCCGGCGCGGTCGGCGATCCCATGCGTTGCACATGCCAGCGGAAGCCGCCGGCCTCGACGAAGCGGCTGGCCTCGCGATGGGGCCAATCCAGGCCGTCCCGACTCCAGACGAGATCGCTCACGGCACGCCTCGACTACAGGCCCCTCATGGTGAGGAGCCCGCTCTGCGGGCGTCTCGAACCATGAGGATGCAGGACGCCATCCTTCGAGACGCGGCCCTGCGGGCCGCTCCTCAGGATGAGGCCCGTTGTGAGGAGAGGCAGTGACATCGTCGCCGCCACTACAGCGTCGCCCTACCCGTCCCCGTGACCCGACCGAGAAACTCGTCATAGGCCCGCATGAACTCGCCCGGCACCTCGAAATGCGGCATCGCGCCGGTCTGAAACACCGTGACGGTCCAGTTCGGCCGGCCCTCCACCGTGGTCTTCAAGGTGTAGTCGACGAAATCGCCGCGGACGCCGTGGCTGAACCACACCGGCATCGGCAGATCCTGATAGATCCGCAGGATGTCCTGACTGAACAGATAGCCGGCGACGAAGTAATACGGCGCGTGCTGGGCGCCCGGCTGATGCGTCGTCAGATAGTCGTAGTCGAGCATACCCTGATCGATGTTCGGCGCGCCGAAGGCCTTCTTCAGGAACCAGGCGATCACCGGCTTCATCGTCAGCAGCTTGAAGATGCCCTCGCTCCATACCGGGTTCTCGAAGAACGCGTGCAGCCACGGAATCGCGCGCGATCCCTGGGTCCAACGCTGGTTCTTCTTGTCGAATCCGGTCGGGGCGACCAGCGCCAGGCTACGGAACGGCTGCGGCGTTTCGCTCGCTGCACGCGCCAGGAATTCGCTGCCGAGCGACAGCGCCAGTGCATCGATCGATTTGTCGGGGTGCACCTTCTGAATCTCGGCGACTACGGAATGCACCGCATCCGTCATCATCCGAATGGTGTATTGACGCTTTGCGCGCGACGAATGACCAAAGCCCGGCAATTCGATCGCATAAACCGGGCGGCTTCGCGCATAGTGCTCGAAGATCGGCCGGACTTCGTAAGCAGAGCCTGCGGCATTGACGCTGTGGATCAGCAGCAGCGGCGGCTCCGACGTCGGCTCCGCCGGCGCTGCGGACCAATAGGTCAGCCGGCCGCCGAAGCTGTCGATGTCGTGACGTTCGCCCGGGACCGGCGCCGGCAGCGCCGGATTTCCGCTGAGCGTCTCGGACGATGCGGGGGTGGGTGCGGTTGCATTCATCTCGAAATTCCTATTCGCGGCATCTCCGCCGCAGGTCGGCGTGGTCAAGACGGTGCGCGCAGTGTATCAGACCGTCAAGAAGACTTGTCGTACAACAGTGGGTAGCTCTCTTGACACAGAATCTGGTGACCAAACCGTTCATGGAAGTGCTTTCCGGCAACCGGCAGGCCTCTCCTCCGATGTGGATGATGCGGCAGGCCGGACGTTACCTGCCGGAATACCGCGCAACGCGGGCGCAGGCCGGTAGTTTCCTCGATCTGTGCTTCAATGCGGAGCTTGCCGCCGAGGTGACGCTGCAGCCGATCCGGCGATTCGGCTTCGATGCCGCCATTATCTTCTCCGACATTCTGGTGGTGCCCTATGCGCTCGGCCGCGCGGTGCGGTTCGAAGTCGGTGAAGGTCCGCGGCTCGACCCGCTGGATACGCCCGACAAGGTCGGTACGCTGAGCAGCGCGATCGACCTGTCCAAGCTCGAGCCGGTTTTCCAGGCGCTGCGCATCGTCCGCGGCGAACTGTCGCCGGAAACCACGCTGATCGGCTTCTGCGGTTCACCGTTCACGGTCGCGACCTACATGGTGGCCGGCCAGGGCACCTCGGACCAGCACCCTGCCCGACTGATGGCCTACCAGCATCCCGGCGCATTCGCGAAGATCATCGACGTGCTGGTCGAGAGCTCGATTCAGTATCTGCTCAAGCAGCTCGAAGCCGGCGCCGACGTGCTGCAGATCTTCGACACCTGGGCCGGCATCCTGCCGCCGCGCGAATTCGAGAAGTGGTGCATCGAGCCGACCCGCCGGATCGTCGAGGGTATCCGCAAGGTCAAGCCGGGCACCAAGATCATCGGCTTCCCGCGCGGCGCCGGCGCGCTGTTGCCGGCGTTCGTCGAGCGCACCGGCGTCGACGCCGTCAGCATCGACTGGACCGCCGAGCCGGCGTTCGTGCGCGAGAAGGTGCAGACCAAGGTCGCAATTCAGGGCAACCTCGATCCGCTGCTGCTGATCGCCGGCGGCTCGGCGCTCGACCAGTCGGTCGACGACGTGCTGAACAACTTCTCGGCCGGACGGCACATCTTCAATCTCGGCCACGGCATCACGCCGGACGCGTCGATCGCTCACGTCGAGCAGATGATCAAGCGCGTCCGCGACTACAAGGCCTGAGGCACCTTCGCCTCTCTCATCGATCTGATCGAGGAGCCGGTGCAGCCCGCACCGGCTCTTTTCATTTGTCGATTGCAGCGAGCAATCACCACAACCTTCCAGGCAATCCGGCAGTCAGGTTGTGCGGACGCTTAGTTCCCGTTTTTGAACTCGTTGTGCCGGTAGTCGGCATTGGCCGGAACCGGGGTTGTTAGCTCGCGGGCGCCAGGAAAGGCCCGATACGCCTGGATTTCAGGTTCCCGAACAAGCTTATCCGCAGCCACAAGATTTCGATAACCAAGGTTGGAATCATTGGCGGATCATGAGCAATCCTGAAGATCTCCACGCCGGCGAGTGCGTTACTAATCGACAGGTATTCTTCCGGGGGCCGAACCGCAGTGTCCGTCCAGCGATTTCTCAAGCAGCGCGCCGTTAACGTCACCGTCGGTGGCAACTACTCGCTGGCGAACTGGTACGACCAGAACGGCAAGCTGCGACAATTCGCCTGCCGCACCAGCCGGGTGTCACCGTTCCGGATGATCGTCGACGTCCCGGTGATCGGCCGCGTCGGCGATCAGATCTCGTCGTACTTCAGCGAGTTCGGCAAGCTTGAAGGGCACATCAGCGACACGCTGCCGGGCGGGTTTCTCTTGGAACTCGCCGTGACTCGCGCGATGCGCGAACGCCTCTCCAACCAGTTGAGCTGGCTGGAGCGGAAGATGCTGGACCCGGAGATCAAGGACGCACGGGAACAGGCGCGGATCGTTCCGGCCTGTCCGCACTCCACGCTGATCCTCGCCGACGGCAGTACGCACACCTGCTTCGTCATCGACATGTCGATCTCGGGAGTCGCGGTGTCCGCCGACGTGCAGCCCGAGATCGGCACGCCGTTGGCGGTCGGCGGCTGCGTCGGGCGCGTGGTGCGGCATCGCCCGGACGGCTTCGCGGTCAAGTTCACCGAGCTGCAGAACCGCAACGAACTGGAATGGCGGATCGCGCGGCCGCCGCAGCGGAACTCGACGGTCGGTGCGCGGGTCGAAAGGCTTGCCACCATCGAGGCGCCGCCGCCTCCTGCTCCGATCACGCCGCGTGTCGCCGGAGACGACGACGCCTTCGTGCTCGACGCTTAAGATCACTGCTCCGAGCGGACGCCGCTCAGTCCTGCCGGGTAGCGGCGGTCACTGCCTGCGCCAGAACGGTGGCGTCGGCATGCGGCAGCGGCAGGTAGCGCGCGTCCATTTCCTTGGCGAAGGCTTCCGCCTGCGGTCCCGGACGCGGCGACATATCGATCACCACCGAACTGATTCCGGCGACGCGGAACTGCCGGGCCGACGCCTTGGCGTCTTCCTCGGCCTGCGGCCGTCCCGGCGCGCCGTCGCGCGCGATGTTGGCGCGGCCGTCGGTGAGCACGATCACGGTCGGCGTCTGGCCTTTGCGCTTGATCGAATCCGCCAGCATGAAGGCACAGTCGAGCCCGGCCGACAGCGGAGTGCCGCCGCCCCCCGGCAATCCGGCGAGGCTGCGCTTGGCGCGCGCCAGCGACCGCGTCGGCGGCAGCAGGATCTCGGCGATGGTGCCGCGGAACGAGATCATCGCCACCTGGTCGCGGCGGACGTAGCAGTCGGCAAGTAACAGTTCCACCGCGCCCTTGGCTTCGGCGAGCCGGTGCAGTGCCGCCGAACCGGAGGCGTCGACCACGAAGATGGTGATGGTCTCGGTGCGCTGCTTGAAGCGCGCGATCCGGAAATCGTCCTTCTCGACCAGAATGCGCGGCGCGCTGCCGTTGCGTCCCGCGGCCTGGCGCCGCCGCAGCGGCTGCCACGGCGCCGCGGCGCGCAGCGTCTCGATCACGTTGAGCTTGGAGCCGTCGCGCAATTCGCCGCGCACGCTGCCGGCGGGGCGGCCGCGCTTCTTCGATTTCTGCAATTCGCCGGCCTTGCCGGCGGAGCGGGCCCGCGCCCGTCCGGCCGAGGCCCGCATCGCCTCCAGCACGCCGGGCGGCATCGCGGCCTTGACGGCGGCGAGGATCACCTCGTCCAGCGCCTTGTCGATGTCGGGCGTCTGCTGTTCCTGATCGCTGTTGTCCTGATTGTCGTCGTCCGGCGGCGGCGGCTCGGGCGGCGGCGGCTCGTCGGCCTGATCCGGCTGCTCCTGCTGCGGGAACACGGTCGCGCGCGGCGCCAGCACCAGCCGTGCGGCAAGCGTGATGTCGTCCTGCGCGATCGCAGGTCGATCGAACAGCGCCGCGCTCGCCTTGGCGGCGCGGATCGCCAGCAGCGGGGCGCGCAGCGAGATGATGCCGAGCGCGGCAGCCGCCGTACAAACCGCCTCGATCTGGTCGCTCTCGACCTTGATGTCGGCGAGCCGGGCGCGCGCGGCGCGGATGTCGTCGAGCGAGATCGGGAAATCGTCGGTCTCGCGCCAGGCGAACTGATCGAGATCGAGATGGAAGCCGAGCCGGTCGCGCAGCCCGGCCGGCGCGAACTCGTCTTCCAGTCCTTCGTCGAGCGCGATGACGCCGAACCGCGCCGGCATCCGCAGCGACAGGCCGTCGCGCTCCACCGCGGTCTCGTGCGCGTCCATCGCGGCGGTGAGATACACGTTGGTCGAGGACTGCAGCCGCTCGGCCATCGCCACCACCAGCACGCCGCCATCGGCTTCCGACAGCAGGCCACGCTCCGCGACCGGGCGACCGGCGAGCAGCGTCGCCGACAGATCGAGCCCCCCGAGCAGGCGGCCGTCGCCGATGTGCAGCGGCAGATGCTTGTAGGGTTGTTCAGGCGGCAGCGCGGCCCGCAGCATCGCGAGCCAGCGATCGCGCACCGGGCCGGCACGCGAGCGCAGCAACACACCGCCGGCGCCGACCGGATCGACCGCGAACAACTGCGCCGCGGTCACCGCATCGGACCATGCGAGCGCGATGCTCATCCGAAGATTTCGGCGAGCGCGCGGTCGACCCGCACGCTGGAGCCGGCATCGTCGAGCGGATTGCGGCGCAACCGGTGCCGCAAGGCAGAGGGCGCGATCCGCTTCAGGTGATCATCGGTCACGGTCTTGTCGTGCTCGAGCGCAGCGAGCGCACGCGCGGCACGCATCAAGGTGAGTTCGCCGCGCAGGCCGTCGGTTCCGAGCGTCATGCACAGCTTGGCGGCGCGCTCCAGCGCCGCATCGCTCACGGTGACATCGGGCAGCCGTTCCTTGGCCTGCGAGATCTTGCGGCGGAGCTTGGCCTCTTCCTTCGACCAATCGGCCACGAAGGCCGCCGGATCGTTCTCGAACGCATCGCGGCGTCGCACCACTTCGATGCGTTCCGGCAGCGTGTCCGGCGTCTTCACTTCCACCGACATGCCGAAGCGGTCGAGCAATTGCGGACGCAGCTCGCCTTCTTCCGGGTTGCCGGTGCCGACCAGCACGAACCGCGCCGGGTGACGGATGCTGAGCCCTTCGCGCTCGACCACGTTCTCGCCAGAGGCGGCGACGTCGAGCAACAGGTCGACCAGATGGTCTTCGAGCAGGTTGGCTTCGTCGATGTAGAGGAAGCCGCGATGCGCTCGCGCCAACAGGCCAGGCTCGAACGCCTTCTCGCCCTTGGCAAGCGCACGTTCCAGATCGAGCGCACCGACGACGCGGTCTTCGGTGGCGCCGAGCGGCAGATCGACCACCGGCACCGGCACCTGCGCGGTCTTGACCTTGCCGTGCTTGACCTTCTCCCTGCACTCTTCGCAGTAGCGCTCGGGCTGGTCGGGATCGCAATTATAGCGGCAGCCGACGACCGTCTTCATCTTCGGCAGCAGCGCAGCGAGCGCGCGCACCGCGGTCGACTTGCCGGCACCGCGATCGCCGAACGCCAGCACGCCGCCGACCTTCTGATCCACCGCCGCGATCAGCAGCGCCAGCTTCATCTCGTCCTGGCCGACGATCGCGGAGAACGGAAACACTGTGGCCATGACGATTACTCCGGCCGGGTCTTTTCGATCACCGCGGCTGCACCCTTGTCGAGCAGTTCGAGTCCGACGTCGCGACCGAGTTCGCGCGGCCGATTGGCCGGACCGGTGCGCACCGCCTCGATGAACATTCCGCCTTCCAGGTCGAGCACCGAGGCGCGCAGCGTCATCTCGTCGCCAGTGATGATCGAGTGCGCCGCGATCGGCGAGTTGCAATGGCCATTCAGCACCCACAGCACCTCGCGCTCGGCATCGCAGCACAGCCGCGACTGATGATTGTCGATCAGCGCCAGATACTGGCGAGTCTTCCACTCGTGCACGGGGCATTCCACCGCGACGATTCCCTGACCGGCTGCGGGCAGCATTTCTTCCGGCGTGAAGTCGTGAGCGATGCGATCGACGAAGCCGACGCGCTCGATGCCGGCGCGCGCCATGATCAGCGCGTCGGCGGGACCGACCTCGCTGCCGTCCGGCATCCGCTGCTTCTCGCCATTGTCGAGCTTGCGCATCCGGCTGTCGGCCGCGCCGCGGAAATGGATCACCTCGACTTCCGGGAACAGGCGCTTGGCATAGGCCGCGCGCCGCACCGCGTTGGTGCCGATGGTGTAGCCCTTGCCGCGGGATTTCTTCAGATCCTCGAGGGTGAGGCCCTTGCGCAGCACCAGCGAGTCGCACGCCGGATCGCGCGCCAGCGTGGCGGCGACGATCAGGCCGGGCGTCTCTTCGTTGGCCGGCATGTCCTTGAGCGAATGCATCGCGCAATGCAGTTCGCCGCGCAGCATCGCGGCGCGGATCTCGGCGACGAAGGCTCCGCCCTTGCCGCCGTGCGGCAGCAGCTTGCTGATCTGATCGCTGTCGCCGACAGTTTCGAACTTGATGATCTGGGGATCTAGCTCACTCGCAGCCGCGCTCAGTTGCTTGGCGATGTCCTCAGTCTGGGCAAGCGCCATCACGCTCTTGCGCGTACCAATACGGACTGGAAATTTCACCACACGCTCCATTCGACAACCGCGACGGGCCCGCGGCGAAGTTCGGCCGAACCTTATGACCAGCCCGGGCCAGATTGCAAACGGATGACACCGATGTCTCGTAGAAGCCCGGCGGGGGACCGGGGTCGTTGATCCTGGACAATTCCGGTGCCTGCGACAGCCTTTCGCGGAACCTTTCAGCTTCTGTCTATCGCCACGCAATGGTACTCAAGTCAACTAGGCGCAATATTGAGCAAGGTCAAAAGCGAGATGACGGCTGAAGTTCTGATTGGCGACGGAGACGTTCGACTTTCGCCGCACCCGCTGCGCGCCATCGTTCTCGGCGAGGTCCACGCGCGCCCGTTCACTGCACTGAACCTGCCGGCACGCGTGCTGCACTTCGCGTTCGACACTTCAGGACCGGCCGCCGCTGCCGACCGCGCCGCAATGATCAGCTTCTGCGAGTCGCGCGGGCTGCAGCCGCCACCGCCCGGCGAAAAACACCACCGCGCCCGGTTCGGCACAACCATGCTGCGCTGGGAGCAGCACTCCGAGTTCACCACCTACACCTGGGAGATTCCGGCCGATCCGACCGCAGCGCCGTTCCATCCGGAAGCATCGTCGATCGCCTCGCCGATGCGTCTGCTGCCGCAGCCGGGCCCGCTCCTGGTCGCGGTCGATCTGCACGCGATGCCGGAGGATCCGCCGCGCACCGCGCCGGAGCGGCAGTTCGATCGCGCCAGCCTCGCGGTCGCCGAGAACTCGGACGGCGCGGCGCTGTTCGCCACCGATTTCCAGCCCGGGCCGTCCGGCTTCGTGCGGGTGCTGGTGATCGATCGCGGCATGTCGGCGGAGCGCGCCGGCGCACTGGTGCAGCGCGTGCTCGAAGTCGAGACCTATCGGACGCTGGCGCTGCT
>NZ_QPFS01000130.1:0-13214 GCF_010906995.1 Rhodopseudomonas sp. WA056
CTCTCGACCATTCGGCGTCAAACGGGCATTCTTGTGAATGTTCATCCGGTCCCTCCTTGGACACTGAAGCTTCGCAACCTCAGCATCCTCGGTCCGGACCGGATGGACAACCTAATGAAAGCTCACATCTAGCGGATGATCGTCGCGCGTGACGAATAGCGCTTGGCGCCGCTGACGGTGAACTGGCTGAACGTCTCCCGGATGCGGTCGGCCGGCGTCATCGCGTGATCGAAGTCGCTCGTCGCTGCGGCTTTCGGCGCCTGGCGCGGGGCGTAGAGCGCGCTGCCGTACAGCGACCGGTCGAACCGGTAACTGTCGTCGCCGAACAGTGCATCCGAGACGAACAACACCGCGATGGTCGCCACGATCGTGGCGCCGAAAGATCTGAACACCGACATAAGTCGACGCGCTCCTTGTTTTGCGCAAGGATCGGCCGGTGCCGTGAAGGTTCGGTTTAATGCGCTGCGTGCCGTGAGAGCACGGTTGTCGGCGGGTTAACGCAGCCGCGCATTGTGTCGCGGCCGCGCCGACCGTGCGAGGTTGCTCTACGCCTGCGCGAACGGCACCTGGATCGTGCTCTTGGTCTCCATCCACTCCGGCACCGGCAGGTTCTTGCTGCGCATGAAGTCCGGATTGAACAGCTTGGACTGGTAGCGGCTGCCGTAGTCGCACAGGATGGTCACGATGGTGTGGCCGGGGCCGAGATCGTGTGCGAGGCGGATCGCGCCGGCGACGTTGATGCCGCTCGAGCCGCCGAGGCACAGGCCTTCGTGTTCGAGCAGGTCGTAGATCAGCGGCACCGCTTCATCGTCGGGGATCTGGTAGGCATCGTCGATCTGCGCGCCGTCGAGATTTGCGGTGACGCGGCCCTGGCCGATGCCTTCGGTGATCGAGGAGCCTTCCGACTTCAGCGCGCCGTGCTTGTAGTAATTGTACAGCGCCGAGCCCATCGGGTCGGCGAGCACGGCACGGACGTTCGGATTGAACTGCTTCAAGCCGATCGAGACGCCGGCCAGCGTGCCGCCGGAGCCGACCGCTGCGACGAAGCCGTCGACCTTGCCGTCGGTCTGATTCCAGATTTCCGGCGCGGTGGTCTCGATGTGCGCCTGGCGGTTGGCGACGTTGTCGAACTGATTGGCCCAGATCGCACCGTTCGGCTCGGTCTCGGCGAGCTGAGCGGCGAGGCGGCCGGACAGCTTCACGTAGTTGTTGGGATTGGCGTAGGGCACCGCCGGAACTTCGATCAGCTCGGCGCCGCACAGCCGCAGCATGTCCTTCTTTTCCTGGCTCTGGGTGTTCGGGATCACGATCACGGTGCGGAAGCCGAGCGCGTTGGCGACCAGCGCCAGCCCGATGCCGGTATTGCCGGCGGTACCCTCGACCACCACGCCGCCGGGACGCAGCGCACCGCGCTTCACCGCGTCCTGGATGATGAACAGCGCCGCGCGATCCTTCACCGACTGGCCCGGATTCATGAACTCGGCCTTGCCGAGAATGGTGCAGCCGGTCTGTTCCGACGCGCGCTTCAATTTGATCAGGGGCGTATTGCCGATGGCGTCGACGACGTCGTTCTTGATGCTCATGCTGTCCGGCTGCTGACGTTGCGGGCCCTCAAGTTAAGAGACCGCGCGGCGCGAGACAAGGCAGCACGGCCTGGGTCGTTGGGCATCGATCGCGGCTGGAGCGGCGCAGGATCAGCCGGCTTTCGCGAATACCACCTGGCGGACGTCGATGTTGCCGGACAGAAATCCCGCCTCGCAGTAAGCCAGATAGTATTCCCACAGCCGCCGGAAGCGCTCGTCGAATCCCTGCGACGTCAGATTCGGCCAGGCGGCGCGGAAATTGTCTCTCCAGGTCGCTAGCGTCTTGGCATAATCTTCTCCGAAGACGCGTTCGCGCACGACGGGCACACCGAATGTCTCGCCGAGCGACTTGAGCACGCCGGGCGATGGCAGCATTCCGCCGGGAAACACGTAGCGCTGAATGAAATCCACTTCGCGGCGATAGGCCTGGAAAAACCGGTCCTGGATGGTGATCGCCTGGATCCCGACCAGTCCGCCCGGCATCAGGCGGTCGCGCAACTGTGAGAAATATTTCGGCCAGAATTCCTCGCCGACAGCCTCGATCATCTCGATCGACGCGATCCGGTCGTAGCGGCCGCGCTCGTCGCGGTAGTCCTGCAGCTTGATCTCGACCTTGTCGGCGAGGCCGGCTTCGAACATGCGTTTCTGCGCGAAGTCGCGCTGTTCGCGGCTGATCGTCAGTCCGACGAGGCGGACGTCGAACGTCTTGGCGGCGTATTCGGCGAAGCCGCCCCAGCCGCAGCCGATCTCCAAAACGGAATGACCCGGACGCAGATCGATCGCCTCGGCCAGTCGCTGATATTTGTTGATCTGCGCGGCGGTCAGATCGTGGGTGTGATCCTCGAACAGCGCCGACGAGTAGGTCATGCTCGGATCGAGCCAGGCCGAGTAGAAATCGTTGCCGATGTCGTAATGGGCGTAGATGTTCTTCTTGGCCTGCCGCCTGGTGTTGCGGTTGAACCAGTGCCGGACCATCTGCACGAACCGCATCAGCGGATTGTCGCCGAGCATCGCCTGGATCAGTTCGTGATTGATGCAGAACAGATACAGGAACTGGGTGAGATCGGGCGTGTCCCATTCGCGGTTGAGATAGGCCTCGGCGATGCCGATGTCGCCGCCGTTGATCAGGCGCGATGCGAAAGCGTAATTATTCAGTCGCATCTCGGCGGCCGGCCCGGGCTCGGCGCCGCCGAGGCGAAAGCGGCGGCCATCGGGGAGGGTGACGTCGAGCGTCCCGCGCCGGAGCTTCGCGCCGAATGCCAGCGCCATCCGCACCACGCGGGGCAGATCGGCCACTTCGGCAGCGACGTTGTCGGGGGTCAGCGCAACTAACTCGGACATTCCTGTTCCATCGTTCGCGCCCAGCGGAACGGACGGCAGCGCCGGGCTCACACTTTAGGGATTATAAGCATCGTGGCGGTTGGCTGCAAAGCCGGACGGCGGCGGCGGCGAGGCGGGACGCGGAACGAGCCTGGCGCCCTTGATCCACAGCCGCAGCGCCTCCCAATGGATCGCAGCGATCACTTTTAGCGTCATCAGCGGCAACGACAGGAACGACCGCAAGAGTGTCTTCGTCGACAGTGCCCGGTGCGCTCCCGCGAAGGTGGCGGCGAGCACCGGGCCGCCGGAATCGGTTTCGAGAATTCGCAGGCGGACGACGTCGCCCGGCGGCACGATGCGGAAGTGATAGCGCATCGCCATCTCGATGAACGGCGAGACGTAGAACAGCTTGTCCTGCTGCTGCCGGAGCCCGGCGGGGCCGAGTTCGCCGGCGCGCACCGGCAGCGCGTAGGGATGGATGTCGCCGAAGGTGTTGCGGACTTCGTAGATCACCAGCGTCAGCGCGCCCGAAGCGTCGTAGCAGAAATACACTGACAACGGGTTGAAGGTGTAGCCGGCCACGCGCGGATAGGTCAGCAGCAGCACCCGGCCGCCGGTGAGATCGACGCCCTGCGCCGCCGCGCTGGCCTGAGCGTAGGCGCGTAGCGACGAGCCGTCGCGCGGCCCGTGATCGGTTTCGTGGAAGCTGTAGAGCGCGCGCCGGTTGACGCCGAACAGAGGGGACATCCGGTCGGCCTCGTCCAGCCGTCCGAGATCGATCAGCAGCGACATCACGCGGTAGTGGAAGCGATGTCCGACCGGCTTCAGCCGCGCGTGCATCACCTCGCCGACATAGAGCGAAGCCGCTGCTGCGGGCGGCGCGCCGATCGTCGAGGAGGTGGGGGCGGACAAGCGAGCCATGGCTATTCGGCCGCTTCGCGGAATTCCGACGGTGGACCACGCCACGGCACTGGGGCGCCGAGATGCTCGGCGACCGCCAGCCCGGAGCGCAGGCCGTCCTCGTGGAAGCCGTAGCCGGTCCAGGCGCCGCAGAACCAGGTGTTGCGATGGCCCTGGATTTCGCCGATGCGGCGCTGCGCCGCGAATGCCTTGGCGGTGTATTGCGGATGCTCGCATTCGTAGCGGCCGAAGGTCAGCTCCGGTGCCGGCTCGAACGGCGGGTTGAGGCTGACGAACAGCGGCTTGTCGGCGTCGATGCCTTGCAGCCGGTTCATCCAATAGGTGACGGCGACATCGTTGACCGGCGATCCCTGGCGCTGCCAGCGCAGGAAATTCCACGATGCCCAGGCCCGCTTGCGCTTCGGCATCAGCCGCGGATCACGGTGCAGGTACACGATGTTCGGCGCGTAGCCGATGCTACCGAGAACCTCGCGCTCGACATCGCTGGCATCGGCCAGCATCGCCAGTGCCTGATCGCTGTGCGCGCCGATCACGACGTGGTCGAACACGCCGAGACCGCCGTGGCTGTCGCGGACGATCACGCCCTTCGCCGAGCGCTCGATCGCAGTGACTTCGGCCCCGAGCCGCATGTCGTCCCTGAAGGCGCCGGTCAGCTTCTCGACATAACGCGCGCTGCCGCCCTTCACGGTGCGCCAGATCGGGCGCTCGTAATGCAGCAGACGATGGTTGTTGAAGAATGCGATGAAATTCTCAGCCGGGAAGTCGAGAATTTCTGATGCCGGCGCCGACCAGATCGCGGCGCCCATCGGCGCCAGATAGTCGGTCAACAGCCGCGGTGCGAAGCCGCGGCTGTTGAAATAGTCGCCGAGCGACAGATCGGCGAGGGCGCCCGACTTGAAGTCGGTGACGCTCTGTTCGTTGAAGGTCAGGATGTCCCGCAGCATCCGCAGGTAAGACGGCGACAGCAGATTGCTCGGCTGTGCGAACAATCCGGCGGCGGTCTCGAGCCAGTTGGAGCCGCCGCCCTTCCATTCGAATCGGCCGGCGTCAGCGCTGACAGCAAAGCTCATGCAGCTTTCCACGGTCTCGACCCCGAGATGGGCGAACATCGCGGTGAGATCGGGATAGTTGAGCTGGTTGTAGACGATGAAGCCGATGTCGACTGGAATCACCGTTCCGTCGTAATCGACCGTCACCGTATGGCTGTGACCGCCCGCGCGCGGTTCGCGCTCATAGACCGTGACCGGATAGCGCTGCGACAGCGCCCATGCAGCCGAATTCCCCGCGATCCCCGTTCCGACAATACCAACCCGCATTCCAGCCCCCTCTAGCCCACCGGCCTCCGAGCTACGGCATCGAGGGGCGAGAGTTTCAGCATGTCCGGCAGCGAAAAAATTCGAAGGGCGGGCAGGGAATCTTCCTCGGACGTCCGTATCACCAGATGAAATCTTTGTAAGCTTTGCCGCAATCGCGGAGGCCGTCAAGTTGCGGGAACGCCGATGAAATCGAGGGAATCGCCGCGAACGCCGCAACAGCGCCGCCATACCGGAAACAAGTTGTCACCGACTGTGCCCCTGACGGCTCTGTCCGTGACCAAATCCGCCAGCTAGAATGACCAGAGGGATCGAGACAGCATCTTCCGTGATAGAGTTGCAAGTGGCTGGCAAAAAACATCGTGCGCCGGGACGGTTTGTGGCGCGGGGTGCGCGGCGTTACGCCGCGCCGAACGATGGATCGCGCCCGGCATGAGCACCACACTTCGCTACCTTGGCCGCGCGGCCCGATTTGTGGTGGCTTCGGCGCTGGTCGCCGCTTCGGGCGGCTGCATCCTCACTCAGGATTTGCCTGATCCGGCGCTCGATCTGCCGAATCGCTACAAGGCCGCGTCACGGACGGCGGTCGAGAAGCCGCCGGCACTGGATTGGTGGCGCGGCTTCCGGTCGGCCGAGCTGACGCAATTGATGGAAGAGGCTCAGACCGTCAATCTCGACGTCGCCGCCGCCGTGGCGCGAATCCGTCAGGCTGACGCGCAGGCGCGGATCACCGGCGCGGCGCTGCTGCCGAGCCTCAGCGGCACCGGCAATGGCAGCCAGGTCAAGACCTCGGGCTCGAACATCTCCAATACCACGATCGCGGGCCGCCGCTACAGCACCTATTCGTCGTCGCTCAGCGCGTCCTACGAGATCGATTTCTGGGGCAAGAACCGCGATGCCGCGCTCGCCGCCGAGGAGACGGCGACCGCAACCCGGTTCGATCGCGACACCGTGATGCTGACGACGATGGCCGGCGTCGCCAACGCGTACTTCCAGGTGCTGGCCGCGCAGGACCGGATCCGCACCGCCGAAAGCAACATTAAGAGCGCCAGCCGCATCCTCGATGCGATCAAGCAGCGTCTCCGGGCCGGCACCGGCACCGATCTCGATGTGGCGCAGCAGGAGAGCGTGCTGGCGAACCAGCGCGCCGCGCTGCCGCCGCTGCGGCTGACGCTGGCGCAGAACGTCAACGCGCTGGCGACGCTGGTGGCACGTCCGCCGGAGAGCGTGAAGATCGCCGGCGGTTCGCTGACCCGGCTGGCGTCGCCGCGGGTGACGCCGGGGCTGCCGTCGGATCTGCTCACCCAGCGGCCCGACATCCGCCGCCAGGAGGCACAACTTGCCTCGGCCACCGCCAATGTCGGCAGCGCCCGGGCGCAGTTCTTCCCCACCATTCAGCTTACCGCCCAAGGCGGATACCAGAGCGCGGCGCTGGCCTCGCTGTTCACTCCGCAAGCGACGTTCTCGAACATCGCCGCGGGGCTGACCCAGCCGATCTTCGACGGCGGTCGCATCCAGGGCAATTTCGATCTCACGCAGGCGCAGCAGGAAGAGCTGCTGCAGACCTATCGGAAGACGGTGGTGTCGGCATTCGCCGATGTCGACAACGCGCTGGAGTCGATCAAGCAGAACACCGAGCGGCTGCGGTTGCAGCGTGAGGTGGTGGCGTCGTCGCGGCGCGCCTTCGATCTCGCCGAACAGCAGCTCCGCGCCGGTACCAGTGACATCGTCACCGTGCTGAATACGCAGCTCACGCTGTTCCAGGCCGAGGACGGTCTGATCCAGACGCAGCTCGCGCGCTTCCAGGCGATCGTCAGTCTGTTTCAGGCACTCGGGGGCGGCTGGGAGCCAAAGATGGAAAGAACGGTCGATGCTCTTTAAGCCGGATGCGAAGGAGTCTTCCGGCGCCGGAACCGGACGGAGCGGCTGGGGTGCGCGGCTGCGACGCCGCAGCGTCTCACTGCTGCTGGTCGCGCTGATCCTCGGCGGGCTCGGCGTCGTCGCTTGGCGGACGACGCAGACCAAGCAGGCCGAGCGGCGGATGCCGCCCGATCTCGCCGTGCCGGTGCTGGCGGCAACGCCGAAGGTCGCGGACGTGCCGGTGTATCTCGACGGCGTCGGCTCGGTGAAGCCGCTTGCCACCGTCACGGTGCGGGCCCAGGTCGACGGCAAGCTGATCGCGGTGAATTTCACCGAAGGTCAGGACGTCAAGGCCGGCGACGTGCTGGCCGAGATCGACCCGGCGATCTATCAGGCGGCCTACGACCAGGCGGTCGCCAAGAAGGCGCAGGACGAGGCGCAACTCGCCAACGCCCGGATCGATCTGGCGCGCTACCAGCAGCTTGCGGCCTCGAATGCCGGCTCCAAACAACAAGCCGACACCCAGAAGGCGACCGTCGCGCAGCTCGAGGCGCAGGTCCGCTCCGATCAGGCGGCGATCGACAATGCGGCGGCGACGCTGAGCTACACCAAGGTGGTGGCGCCGATCTCCGGCCGCGCCGGCCTGCGCCAGGTCGACAAGGGCAATCTGGTTAAGTCCGCCGACACCACCGGCATCGTGGTGATCACGCAGTTGCAGCCGATCGCCGTGCAGTTCAGCCTGCCGCAGCAGCAGATCGTGCGGGTCAACGCCGCAGCCGCCGAGGCTCCGCTGCCGGTCGACGTGTTCGGCAACGACGGCGTCACCGTGATCGACACCGGAGTGCTGAAGGGTATCGACAACCAGGTCGACCAGACCACCGGCACGGTCAAGCTGAAGGCGGAATTCCCCAACGCCAGAATGCAGCTCTGGCCGGGCCAGTTCGTCAACGTGCGGCTCAAGGTCGATACGCTGAAGCAGGCGATCGTGGTGCCGGTGTCGGCGGTGCAGCGCGGTCCGGCCGGCACCTTCAGCTACATCATCGGCGACGACAACATCGTTCATGCCCGCCCGGTGAAGGTGACGCAGCAGAATGAAAGCGAGGCCGTGGTCGCCGAGGGGCTGACGCCGGCCGACCGCGTCGTCACCACCGGCTTCGCCAATCTGGCCGAAGGCGCCAAGGTGACGATCGGCGACGCCAGCCAGACTCCCGCCGCCGACCTCGCCCCGCAGAAGCGCCGGCGCCCGCCCGGCGCGCAAAGCGGCGGCGGAGATGCGGGTGAGGGGCAGGGCAAGCGTCGCCGCGGCGAGGCCGGGCAGCAGCAGGCGCCGGCACAGGGCGCAGCGCCGTCGTCGGGGGCGCCCAAGACGCCGTGACCGTGCGCGACGGCGATGGATGCCGGAGCGCGAGACGTCAGTACGCAACGCTGAGGTGAGTTTCCATGGGCGTATCCGAGCCGTTCATCCGACGTCCGATCGCGACCTCGCTGCTCGGCGTGGCGCTGATGATCGGCGGCCTGCTCGGCTACATTGCGCTCCCAGTGTCGGCGTTGCCGCAGGTCGACTTCCCGACCGTGCAGGTGACGACGCAACTCCCCGGCGCCAGCCCGGACGTCGTCGCGTCGCTGATCACCGCGCCTCTCGAGCGCCAGCTCGGCCAGATCCCGTCGCTGACCGCAATGACCTCGACCTCGTCGTTCGGCGTCAGCCAGGTGTCGCTGCAATTCGACCTCAACCGCGACATCGACGGTGCCACCCAGGACGTTCAGGCGGCGATCAACGCCGCTGCCGGCATCCTGCCGAAGAACCTGCCGTATCCGCCGGTCTACGCCAAAGTGAATCCGGCCGACGCGCCGGTGATGACGCTGGCGCTGACGTCGACCACGGTGTCGCTGCGCAATATGAGCGACCTCGCCGACACTTTGCTGGCGCAGCGGTTGGCCCAGATCAGCGGCGTCGGCCGGGTGTCGGTGCTCGGCGGCTTGAAGCCGGCCGTCCGGGTGCAGGCCGATCTCGCCCGGCTCGCCGCCTACGGCATCTCGATGGAGGATCTGCGCACAGCGATTGCCAACGCCAACGTGTCGGGGCCGAAGGGTTCGCTCGACGGCGCGCAGCAAGCCTACACCATCGCCGCCAACGACCAGATCGCGGTCGCCGCCGCCTATCGGCCGATCATCGTCGCCTACCGCAACGGCGCGCCGGTGACGATCGGCGACGTCGCGCAGATCGTCGATGGCCTGGAGAACGAGCGCACCGGTGCCTGGTACCAAGGTGCGCCGGCGGTGATCCTCGACATCCAGCGTCAGCCGGGCGCCAACGTGATCGACGTGGTCAAGGGCATCCGCGCCGAGATTCCGCGGATGCAGCGGCTGGTGCCGGCCGGCGTCAAGCTCACGGTGGTCAGCGACCGCACCGAGACGATCCGCGCCTCGGTCAACGACGTGCAGTTCACGCTGGTGCTGGCCGTGATCCTGGTGACGCTGGTGGTGCTGCTGTTTCTGCGCTCGATGCGGGCAACCATCATTGCCGGGGTAGCGCTGCCGCTGTCGCTGAGCACCAGCTTCGGCGTGATGTATTTCGCCGGATTCAGCCTCGACAATCTGTCGTTGATGGCGCTGACGATCGGCACCGGCTTCGTCGTCGACGATGCCATCGTGATGATCGAGAACATCGTTCGCCACATGGAAGACGGCGAAAGCCCGATGCAGGCGGCGCTGAACGGCGCCAGTGAGATCGGCTTCACGGTCATCTCGCTGACCTTGTCGCTGATCGCGGTGTTCATTCCGCTGCTGTTCATGTCCGGCCTGGTCGGGCGGATGTTCCGCGAGTTCGCACTGACGCTGACGATCGCGGTCGTCACCTCGGCTATCGTGTCGCTGACGTTGACGCCGATGATGTGCTCTCGGCTGCTCAAGCACGCCCGCGAGGAACGCCAGGTGCCTGGCCTCGCCACCATCACTGGCTGGATCGATCGCGGCGCCGAAGCCTATCACCGCAGCCTGCTGTGGGTGCTGAAGCATCAGCGGGCGACGCTGGTGGTGACCTTCCTGACCATCGCGGCGACGCTGGTGCTGTACGTGATAGCGCCGAAGGGCTTCCTGCCGCTGCAGGACACCGCTTCGATCACGGCTGTGACGGAAGCCGGACCGGCGGTGTCGTTCGCCGAGATGAAAGCCCGGCAAACCGAGACGGCTGCGGCGATCGAGGCGGACCCCGACGTGATCGGTGTGGTGTCGGTGATCGGAGCCGGCTCGGTCAATCCGACACCGAATGTCGGCCGCTTGGTGCTGACTCTGAAGCCGCGCGGGGACCGCAAATCCGATGTCGGCGAGGTGATCGAGCGGCTGAAGCAGCGCGTCGCCGGCATTCCCGGCATGACGGTGTACTTCCAGGCCGTGCAGGACGTGCAGATTTCGACCCAGGCCAGCCGCTCCCAGTATCAATACACGCTGACCGCGACCGACGCCGCCCTGCTGTCGCAATGGGCCGACCGGCTGCTCGGCGAATTGCGCCGCGATCGGTTGTTCCGCGACGTCTCGACCGAGGCGCAGGAGGGCGGCCTGCGCGCCGCGCTCGACATCAATCGCGAGCGCGCCGGACAGCTCGGCGTCAGCGTACAGGCGATCAACGACACGCTGAACGACGCCTTTGCACAGCGGCAGATCTCGACGATCTACGGCCAGGCCAACCAGTATCGCGTAGTGCTGGAGGCGATGCCTGTGTATCAGCAGGATCCGTCGGTGCTGTCGAAGCTTTACGTGCCGGGCAACGCCGGCGCGCAAGTGCCGATCTCGGCCGTAGCCGAGCTGAAGCGCACGATCGCGCCGCTGGCGATCTCGCATCAGGCGCAGTTTCCGTCGGTGGCGATGAGTTTCAACCTCGCGCCCGACGCCTCGCTCGGCGAGGCGGTGAACGAGATCAAGGCGATCGAGAAGCGGATCGGAATGCCCGGCAGCATCGTCGGCGTGTTCTATGGCGACGCCGCCGAGTTCTCGAAAGCGCTCGACGGCCAGCCCTGGCTGATCCTGGCCGCGATCGTTGCGATCTACATCGTGCTGGGCGTGCTCTACGAGAGCTACATCCACCCGATCACCATTCTGTCGACACTGCCCTCGGCAGGCGTCGGCGCCATTCTGGCGCTGATGCTGTTCGGCCAGGATCTGTCGGTGATCGGCCTGATCGGCATCATCCTGCTGATGGGTATCGTCAAGAAGAACGCGATCCTGATGATCGACTTCGCGCTCGATGCCGAGCGGGAGCAGGGGATGTCATCCTACGAGGCGATCGTGCAGGCGTGCCGGCTGCGGTTCCGGCCGATCATGATGACGACGCTGGCGGCGCTGTTCGGCGCGTTGCCGCTGGCGGTCGAGAGCGGTACGGGCTCGGAACTGCGGTTTCCGCTCGGCATCTCGATCATCGGCGGGCTGCTGCTCAGTCAATTGTTGACGTTGTACACCACGCCGGTGATCTATCTGGCGCTCGATCGCATCAACCGCAGGCTGGAGCGGGCGCTGCCGCCGGTGCCGCCCGCGGCTCCGTCGCCGCCGCTGGCCGGGTCGGCGGGGGAAACGCGCTGATGGCGTCGATGTCCGCCCCGTTCATCCGCAGGCCGGTCGGCACCACGCTGCTGGCGATCGGGTTGTTTCTGGTCGGCATGGTCGCTTATGCGGCGCTGCCGGTGGCGGCACTGCCCAATGTCGATTTCCCGATGATCATGGTGCAGGCGTCGCGGCCCGGCGCCGCGCCGGCAGTGATGGCTTCGACCGTCGCCGCCCCGCTGGAGCGGCGGCTCGGTGAGATCGCCGGGCTCGACCAGATCACCTCGACCAGTTCGCTCGGCAACACCCGGATCCAGTTGCAGTTCTCGATCGGCCGCAACGTCGACAGCGCAGCGCGGGACGTTCAGGCGGCGATCAACGCCGCGGTCCGCGACCTGCCGACCGATCTGCCGACACTGCCGAAATTCCGCAAGTTCAACTCCGCGGCGGCGCCGGTCTACATCCTGGCGCTGACCTCCAAGACGATGTCGGCGAGCGCGATCTATGATGTTGCCGACACCGTGCTGGCGCAGCGGATTTCCCAGGTGCCGGGGGTCGGCGACGTCACCGTGTCGGGCGCCGACCAGCCGGCGGTGCGGATCGCGCTGAACCCGGTGGCTCTGTCGAATGCCGGCATCTCGACCGACGACGTCCGCACCGCGATCGTCGCCGCCAACCCGGTCGGCCCGGTCGGCTCGTTCGACGGGCCGCGGCTGACCGAGACACTGTCGACCAATCCACAGATGCGCACGGCGGAGGAATTCCGCGGCATCGTGATCAAGAGCGACGGCAACGGCACGGTGCGGCTGTCGGACGTCGCCACGGTGAGCGACGCGACGCGAAACGCCCGCACCATCGCCTGGTACAACAAGCAGCCGGCGGTGATCATCCAGATCACCAAGCAGGGCGACGCCAACGTCATCGAGACCGTCGACCGGGTCAAGGCGCTGCTGCCCGAGCTGAAGCAATGGATTCCCGCGGGCGTCGACATCTCGGTGCTGGCCGACCGCACCGGCACGATCCGCGCCAGCGTCGACGACATGCAATGGACGCTGCTCGCGACTGCGGTGCTGGTGATGGTGGTGGTGCTGCTGTTCCTTCGCCGGCTGACGCCGACGATCGCGGCCGGCGTGTCGGTGCCGCTGGCGCTCGCCGGCACCTGCGCCGGGATGTGGCTCAGCGGGTTCTCGATCAATAATCTGTCGCTGATGGCGCTGGCGATCGCCGTCGGCTTCGTCGTCGACGACGCGATCGTGATGATCGAGAACATGTACCGCAACCTCGAGCGCGGCATGGCGCCGCTGCCGGCGGCGCTGGAAGGCGCCCGGCAGATCGGCTTCACGGTGCTGTCGATCAGCCTGTCGCTGGTCGCGGCTTTCGCGCCGCTGATCTTCATGGACGGTCTGATAGGCCGGCTGCTGCGCGAGTTTTCTCTGACGCTGACCTTTGCGATTGCGGTGTCGACCGTGGTGTCACTGACGCTGACGCCGATGATCTGCGCGCACTACATCCGTCCTGAGGCGTCGCCGGAGCAGACCTGGTTCGATCGTCTGGTGGAAGGCACACTGAGCCGAATCGTCGGCTTCTACGCCTGGACACTGCGCGCGGTGCTCGGGGTGCCGTGGCTGATCGTGGTGGTTTTCATCGCCACCATCGCGCTGACGGTGACGCTGTATATCAA
>NZ_QPFS01000131.1:0-13204 GCF_010906995.1 Rhodopseudomonas sp. WA056
GCGCTGTATTTCGGCAGCGGGCCGCTGGCCTCGGTAGGGTCGGCGCTGGCCGTCCCGGCATCGCTGGGGGCTGATGCCTGGGGCGAGGGGGGCGGCTGCTCCACCGGAGCGGGGCGCGCGTGCACCAGCACGTTCGGCAGGACGTCCGGCTCCAGCGCCTGCGGCACGGGTGCCGCTTCGGCGACCGCGTTGGCCGGCTCTGGGTCTGGCATCGGAGTCGTGGGTTCAGCCATTGCGACGACGATAGGCTCTGCTGCTGCAGGCTCGGTCGTTGCGGGCTTGGGCGTCGCGGGCTCGAGGGCGGCCGGTTCACTGTGAATCGGGTCGGGGCGGGGGGCCTCGACCGGGCGCAGCGCTTCGACGCCCGGCGTCTCTGCCGGCGCCGGTTCGACGCGCAGCGGTTCGACGCGCGCGGCGGATCCGGCGTCGGCCAGAACCTGACGGACCAGCTCGCGGGTGTTGAGGTCATCGACCGGAATGCTGTCGGGCCAGCGTAGGCTGCGTTCTGCGGCGGGCTCCAGACGCGATGCCCGCTCCTGAGCCGGGCTGTCAGTCGGGACTCGAACGCGCGGCGCAGTCTCGGCCGCGAAAGCCTCGCGTCTCGCCGCGCCGCGCCGCGGCATGATCAGGTTGCGGACGTCGATCTCGCTGGTCTCGTACTCCGGCTCGCCGAAGTCACGGCCGCCATAGTCGCGCACCGCGTAATCGCGGGCGACGAATTGAGGCGGCGCGCGCCGGGCGGCTGCGCGCCGTGGCCGTTCGTCGTAGCGATCGTAGTCGTGGCGCCGGGCGAACTCGCGGCGATCGACGTCGCGATGCTCGAAATCGTCGTAGCCGTGATCGTAGTCGTCGCGGCCAGCATAGTGGCGCCATTCATAGGACCGGCGACCGTCACGGTGCCGCAGGTCGTCGTGCTCGGCATAGTCTTGACGGGATGCGTATTCGCGCGGCGCCGGGCCGTGGGCCTCGAAATCCCGTGGTCGCTCTGCCGGCCGCTGCGGTTCCGCCGCGCGGACCGGCTCGGGGGCGGCTGGTTGCGGCGCCGGTGGTTCGGCCGCAGCGGGCCGAGGCTGGGGTTGCGCGATCGAAACCGGCTCCAGCGTCATGGCGGGCAGGGTGATGGCGGCCATCGCGGGCGCCGGATCTGGCTTCGGTGCTTCGTCCTCGAGATCTTCGTTGTTCTCGATCCGCTGCCGGGCACGTTCGACCTCCGCCTGAATCTTGGCGGCGTAGACGCTGGGCGGCGAGAAGAAGATCTTGGCAACCACCGGCACGATTTCCAGGAAGATGATGAAGAACCGTGTCATCCACGAGAACAGCGTCATGGTGGCGCCGTCACGCGGATCGTTCTTCAGCTCCTGATACGCGGCGATGCGGGTCAGCGGATCGAATTTGTCTTTCTTATCCTGGAAGTAGGAGTCCGCCATCACCTTCTTGCGGAAGTCGGCGACGCTCGCCGCCTTGTCGGTCTCGAACTGCTTGAGGTCGGCACGGGCGACATCGATCCGTTGTTGCAGCGCATCGGCCCGCGCCTTGATCGCGGCGCGCTCCTGCTCGCGCGCGGCGAGCGCGTCGGCAGTGATCTTGGCCTGCACTGCGCGCAGGTCATCGCGGCGGGCGTGGAGCTGAGGAATTTCGGCCTCGCGCTCGGCGCGCTGGGCGAGGAACGCCTGACGCTGTTTCTTGGCGAATTCGTAGCGGGGGCCCACGCCGGGCCGCCCGGAATTGTTCGGAGCGGCTTTCAATCCGAACTCTTCGGCATTCATGTCGGCGGTGTAGCGCTGGATCGTTTTGTCGATCTCGGCGATGTCGGCGCGGATCCCGGCCTCGCGGTCGGCGACCGACTTGATCTGCTTCTCGATGTCCTCGGTGCGGGCCTGGGTACTCGGCTCCGGCTTCGGCTGCTCGGTGAGGGCGTCGCGGTGGAGTGCCTCGAGCTGCTCGATGTCGGCGAGCCGGCGTTTCGCCTCGGCGTTCAGACCGGCTTCAAAATTGGCGATCTTGTCGTAGATCGGCTGGTTTGCGGCGACCCGGTCAGCCTCGATCTTCTCGTTGATGGTGGAGGAGAAGATCGCCAGCTCCAGAAACATCGCGATCACCCAGGCCAGACCGAACGACAGCGCCAGCCGGATGCCGACTCGGACGAAGCGCCAGGCGGTCTGCTTGGCTTCGGCGCGCGATTGGATCGGCGCGTTGTTCCACAGCGTGCCCTGATAGAACCAGTCCGACTGGCACAGCGCGCGGTCGAACATCAGCACCGTCAGCGCGATCACCGTCGAGACCAGCAGCCGGGTCCAGATATTGTCGATCATGTAGCCGGTGGCGTGAAACGACACACCGAGCACGACGATGAAGGACAGGCAGAGCGACGCGCCGAGATGGGCGGCCCACAATTTGTCGGAGGCCGGACAGCTCTGAAGGGTCTTGCGATCGACGCCAGCGATGATGCCAAGAACGCGTTGAATCATGGCCGCCCAGTTCTGCGGTGACATGCGCCGCGGTTTGGTGGTGACAGGTCGGCCGAGTCTAACAGAGCGTAAACAAATTCAATACGAGTCGAGCTTCCTGCACCGCGTCAGCAGGCTCCGGTGCGGTCTCAGAAATCGCTGCTAAGTGCAGGTGATCGATTGCGAAGTTGCTGATCTCCTGGGCCCGATAGAGGGCCGGTGCAGTCCTCATTATTTTGTCGTGACCGCGGGTTCCGATGGGGGCGTCCATTCCTCGATTACCACTCTGTATCGACGACGCACGGCTCGATTTCGCTTCATCGGGTTGAAGTGATTCGCGAGCGGCCGGGGTGTGGAGGCGACGCCGGCATGGTCCGGCAGGCCGAAGGAGTTGCGAATTCTGTGGACGAGACGAGGCCGGGACGGCGTCGCCTCCCGGCTGGCCCGTTGTTCGGAGCGTTGCGGCGCGGCGGTTGCCGGGACCGTGCGGAATGGACGGTTGCCTGTCCGCCCCTGAAGTGATTTATGACGGCCGTGTGACGCGTCGGGGCGCCCCGTTTCGGACGGGTGTGCCTTTGGAATTCGTGTCACGTCAACCGGATAGCTCCCGATGCTACGATACTTTCGAGCCTTTCTGCCCAAGGAAGAGAGGTTCTTCGACCTGTTCGCCCAGCATACCAATACCGTGGTGCAGGGGGCTCAGGCGCTGCAGGACATGCTGCGCGGCGGCGACGAAACCCTGGTGCACTGCCAGCGCGTCAGCCATTTCGAATCGGAGGCCGACAGCATCACCCGCGAGGTGCTGACCGCGGTGCGCCGGACCTTCATCACCCCGTTCGACCGCGTCGACATCAAGAACCTGATCACCTCGATGGACGACGCCATCGACCAGATGCAGCAGACCGCGAAGGCGGTGATGCTGTTCGAGGTTCGGGAATTCGAGCCGCCGATGCGCGAGATCGGGTCGCTATTGGTCGAAAGCGCCAATCTGGTCGGTCGCGCGGTGCCGCTGATGCAATCGATCGGGCCGAACCTGCAGATGCTGACGGCGATGACCGAGGAGATCACCAAGCTGGAAGGCCGGGTCGACGATCTCCACGACATCGGGCTGAAGGAGCTGTTCCTCAAGCACCGCAACGCCAACACCATGGATTACATCGTCGGCGCCGAGATCTACGACCATCTGGAGAAGGTCGCCGACCGTTTCGACGACGTCGCCAACGAGATCAATTCCATCGTCATCGAGCAGGTCTAGGGCAGGGGCCGCACGTGGACGCATCGCTCGGGCTGCCCATCCTGGTCGGGTTGATCGCCGTCGCGCTGCTGTTCGATTTCTTGAACGGCCTGCACGACGCCGCCAACTCGATCGCCACCATCGTCTCGACCCGGGTGCTGCGGCCGCATTACGCGGTGTTCTGGGCGGCGTTCTTCAATTTCATCGCCTTCATGGTGTTCGGCCTGCACGTCGCCAACACCATCGGAACCGGTATCATCGAACCCGATGTGATCGACGCCGCGGTGATCTTCGCGGCGCTGACCGGGGCGATCGTCTGGAACCTGGTGACCTGGGGGCTCGGTATCCCGTCCAGCTCGTCGCACGCGCTGATCGGCGGCCTGCTCGGCGCCGGCCTCGCCAAGGCCGGGCTGTCGGCCGCGGTGTGGAGCGGGCTGACCAAGGCGCTGCTGGCGATCGTGCTGTCGCCGCTGGTCGGCTTTCTGCTGGCGCTGGTGCTGGTCGCGATCGTGTCGTGGGCGTCGGTGCGCTCGACGCCATTTGCCGTCGACCGTGCCTTCCGCATCCTGCAATTCGCCTCCGCGTCGCTGTACTCGCTCGGCCACGGCGGCAATGACGCGCAGAAGACCATGGGCATCATCGCTGTGCTGCTCTACTCGCAAGGCTATCTCGGCAGCGAGTTCTCGGTGCCGTTCTGGGTGGTGCTGTCGTGCCAGGCGGCGATGGCGCTCGGCACCCTGATGGGCGGCTGGCGGATCGTCCGCACCATGGGCCTGCGCATCACCAAGCTGACGCCGATGCAGGGCTTCTGCGCTGAAACCGGCGGCGCCGCGACGCTGTTCACCGCGACCTTCCTCGGCGTGCCGGTGTCGACCACCCACACCATCACCGGCGCGATCGTCGGCGTCGGCGCGGCGCGACGGATGTCGGCGGTGCGCTGGAACGTGGCGAGTTCGATCGTCTACGCCTGGGTCATCACCATCCCGGCCTCGGCGATCGTGGCGGCGGCAGCATATTGGGCGACCAAACTGCTGCCGACGTTCTGAGGCGCTGTTTCGTCATTGCGGACGAACTTGTCGGCGTCAGCCGACCAGCTTGAGCCCGACGATGCCGGCGACGATCAGGCCGATGCAGGACAGGCGGGCAACGGTGGCCGGATCGCCGAACAGCATGATGCCGAGCGCCGCGGTGCCGACCGCGCCGATGCCGCTCCAGATCGCGTAAGCGGTGCCGATCGGCAGCGTCTTGAGAGCAAGCCCGAGCAGCGCGACGCTGGCGACCATCGCCGACACGGTCAGCGCCGTCGGCACCAGCCGGGTAAAGCCTTCGGTGTATTTCAGGCCGAGCGCCCAGCCGATCTCCATCAGGCCGGCGACGAACAGATAGAACCAGGCCATGGCGGCCTCCTTGCGCACGTCCGGGCAATTTTGATGAGGCCATCCAGCGGGATGGCGCGCCGGCGCAATGCGCGGTCTTCGAGGAGGCCGGGTCGTCCCGGCCGAAAAGGTGATTTTGAGGTCGTCCTCGAACCCCTATATGAGGGACGCCGCTGCGCCGCGCAACTGCGGGCGCGGCGACCCGCCGGAAGCCCTTGATCGCGCCGGCTTTCCCTGCCACAGGCTGACGCATGTCCGACACCGCTGTTCCGGCCGACGCGCCGTCCTCGACCCCGTCTTCGCTCGCCCATGAAGTGGCGCGGCGGCGCACCTTTGCGATCATTTCGCATCCTGACGCCGGCAAGACCACGCTGACCGAGAAGCTGCTGCTGTTCGGCGGCGCGATCAATCTTGCCGGCCAGGTCAAGGCCAAGGGCGAGCGCCGCAACACCCGCTCGGACTGGATGAAGATCGAGCGCGACCGCGGCATCTCGGTGGTCACCTCGGTGATGACCTTCGAGTTCGACGGCCTGGTGTTCAACCTGCTCGACACCCCGGGCCACGAGGACTTCTCGGAAGACACCTACCGGACGCTGACCGCGGTCGACTCCGCCGTGATGGTGATCGACGCCGCCAAGGGCATCGAGGCGCGCACCCGGAAGCTGTTCGAGGTCTGCCGGCTGCGCGACATTCCGATCATCACCTTCATCAACAAGATGGACCGCGAGACCCGCGACATCTTCGATCTGCTCGACGAAATCGAGAAGACGCTGGCGCTCGACACCACCCCGATGACCTGGCCGGTCGGGCGTGGCCGCGACTTCCTCGGCACCTACGACGTGCTCGACGGCGGCGTGCGCCTGCTCGAAGGCGGCGGCGCCAAGACCGGCGCGGCCGAGCAGATCACCATCGAGGAACTCGGCAAGCGCCATCCCAATCTCGACGTCGCCGCCGTCAAGGAGGAGCTCGAGCTCGCCACCGAAGCCTGCAAGCCGTTCGATCTCGAGGCGTTTCGCGAGGGCCACCTGACGCCGGTGTATTTCGGCTCGGCGCTGCGCAATTTCGGCGTCGGCGATTTGCTGCAGGGGCTCGGCCGCTACGCGCCGCCGCCGCGCGCGCAGGAGAGCAATGCCCGCAAGATCGCCGCCGACGAGCCGAAGATGAGCGCCTTCGTGTTCAAGATCCAGGCCAACATGGATCCGAACCACCGCGACCGCATCGCGTTCGCCCGGCTGTGCTCCGGCAAGCTGACCCGCGGCATGAAGGCCAAGCTGGTGCGCACCGGCAAGGCGATGCCGCTGTCGAGTCCGCAGTTCTTCTTCGCCCAGGATCGCTCGGTGGCCGACGAAGCCTTTGCCGGCGACGTCGTCGGCATTCCCAACCACGGTAGCTTGCGGATCGGCGATACGCTGACCGAGGGCGAGGACGTCACCTTCGTCGGCGTGCCTTCCTTCGCGCCGGAAATCGTCCGCCGCGTCCGGCTCACCGACGCGATGAAGGCCAAGAAGCTGAAAGAGGCGCTGCAGCAGATGTCGGAAGAGGGCGTCGTGCAGGTGTTCCGCCCGCGCGACGGTGCTCCGGCGCTGGTCGGCGTCGTCGGCCCGCTGCAGCTCGACGTGCTCAAGGCCCGGCTCGCCGCCGAGTATCAGCTCCCGGTCGATTTCGAAGTCTCCGAATTCCAGCTCGCACGCTGGATCTCCTCCGACGACCGCAAGAAGCTCGAGACCTTCATCGCCAACAACGGCTCGTCGATCGCCGACGACGTCGACGGCGATCCGGTGTACCTCGCCAAGAACGAATTCTATCTCGGCTACACCCGCGACCGCGCCGAGGGCATCGTGTTCTCGGAAATCAAGGACGTGAAGAAGACGGGGTGAGGCGGATCGCGTTCCTCCCCCCCGATCGTCATCCCCGCGCAGGCGGGGATCCAGTATCGCAGCGCGACCGAGATGAGCATCGGACTCTGCATCGAGCGCCCTGGGCTACTGGATCGTCCGGACAAGCCGGACGATGACAGCGGAATGCGGGGCGAGCGCTGTGCGTCACAGCAATATTCCGCTCGAGCTGCGACGTCCGCTTCACATGTCAAACAGCCACAAATCCACGTCCTCGCGGCGCAATGCGCCCGAGCTTTGCCCGAAGAGCCGCCCCGAAGTGAGGGGCGGTGGCGCGCCGCAAGACGCGGCGTTGGTAGTGTCGCGATCCGGCCTTCGCCCGCGCGAGCGGCGAAGATCGCGAACCGCGCGTCGCCTTGCGGCGCGCCACCCCGGCGGTTTTTGGCTGAAGGACCGCTCTTCCGGGACCGAGCGAGCTTGCGGGCTTTCCCCGGCCTCTACTCGACCCGTCCAGCCTCTGAAGCGGCGGCCGCTCGTAGTAGCGGCGGACGGTGACCCTCAGCCTCCCGGACGCGTGGGTGCGAGCCACGACGCGCAGGACGCCGTATCCCGCTCCGCCTCGCAAGCGCCCTCGAGAAGCGCCCCTCGCGAACGAGATGAATAGGAATATAATCTATTTCGGCGGGGGCGTCAATCCGGTCGTGCGGATCTGGCGGACCTTGACGATCGAAGAAAACGACGCGAGCGAGCTGCACGATCGGCACCTGTCAGGTAATGACCCAAAGTGGACCTCCCTTGGTTCTGGAGCTTTGCGGGCCGCTTCGCTGGACCTACAATCCGTGCTAAAATGTCACACATGGAATACGAACCAACTAGGTCGGAGTTAGAGCGCCTTCGTTCGATTATCGAATGGCTGCCTCAAGGCTACGATGAATGCGAACTGATCCGTGATGCCGACGGGCGACCGATTGACTACTTCATTTTTGAGACGAATGCGTCGTTCGAGCGGCTGCTTGGATTGAGCCGCGACGAAGTCAGAGGCAAGCGCGTCACTGAAATCATTTCCAATTTGGAAGCGTGGTGGCCGACCGAGATCGGCAAAATCGTCGATGGTGGCAGGCCTGGACGACTTGAACACGAAGTGGCGTCGTTTGACCGTTTATACGGTGACGATCTATCCTCGCGGTAAAGATCGCTTCGCGGCGTTGTTTGATGACATAACGGAGCGGAGGCGCGCTGAGATCGCTCTGCGGGAAAGCCATGAGCGGCAGAGTTTCCTTCTCAAGCTCAGCGACGAGTTGCGGCCTTTGATCGACGCCGACGAGATCCAGCGCGTCGCTGCTCGTCTGGCAGGTGAGCATTGGAGAATGGCCAACGCGAACTACGCTCGCATCGAAATCCGACATGGCGTTCCGTATGCCATCGTCCGACAGAGTTACGCCGCAGAGGGGCGGGAGTCTGTGGACGGTGACTACCCGCTCGCCGATTTTCCCGGCTTCACCAAGAGGATGCTCTCGGGTGAGAAATTGATTCTACCCGAACTTGCGAGCGATCCAAACCTGACCGAACTCGACAAGGCAAACTGGAAAGCGATGAATATCGCCGCCCTGATGTCGGTTGCTTTGGTCAAGGGCGGACATCTCGTTGCGAGCTTCGCCGTTCACGGCCCCCGGCCAAAACGCTGGACGGTCGCAGACGCTCAGCTTCTCGAAGAGATTGCCGAGCGCACCTGGGCCGCCGTCGAGCGCACCAGCGCCGAGGCGGCGCTGCGCGAAAGCGAGGAGCGCTTTCGCCAGTTCGCCGATGCTTCGGCGGCGGCTCTCTGGATCAGAGCCGCCGATACGTTGGAGATGGAGTTCGTCAGCCCGGTGATCGTGATTCCACCTGTTGTCTCAGCAATGGGAATGTCGGCAGTCTCAAGCATACGAGTATCTGTAGATGCTAAGATGGATCGTTGCGTGAGTGGAGCAGTCGGGCCCTAGGCGCTAGTTCTGAGTTTGCTGCTCCTGTCTACTTAGCTATCATCTGTAGAATGTTGCGGTCCATGGCCGCACGCTGCTTATCGCAATCATCCGTTCCACGGCAACCGCACGGACTTGCCCTGTATGACGTCCTCAAGAACTAAGGATAGCTCTGCTTCGAGTCTTCGCATTTCGGCTTCGAGTTGCCAAATACCCAGCCCGTCATTTCTGCGCCGGTGGTAGTCCACGAACTCGGCGAGGCTTGGAGGCGCACACAATTCCTCAGTCGGCGAATGATAGAGCTTTACGATCCGTTCCTTCAGTTCGGTTGGAAAATTTGGGATCAGTAGATTGTCGAAGTATTCGGGAGAAAAGTGGCCGCCGCTGCCGCCGACGGCCATGAGGTCGATTAACCGCATGTTCCGATACCAGTGAAATATACATCGGAAGAATATTGATTCAGCGATGTCGTCATCATTGCGTCGTGCATAGAGTCCATGTGCATTTGTTGTGGTGTTCTGAGGCTCATCAATAAGGACGATCGAGCGACCTTTGCGAAAGCCTGCTTCGCCAAACAAGATATCGCCTCTCTTAAGAAGCGGCAGCTTCTTTGCGGTGCCTAGCCAGGTGATTTTGCTCATCGTCCCGTACTCAGAGATGTTTGCGGGGATGAGTAAGGTGTAAAATCCGGGTTTCGGCGTCTCTGAATCGATGCGCGTTCGCAAAATTTTAATTTCGAGACTTGGACCCGGCTTGATCACAAAGCCCGCTTCCGTGGGCGTTCGATATCCCTTCGCGTAGTTAGTCACCTGCCAAATCTTCGACTTGTACTCCCGACTGTAGATGGCTGCATCGAATCGAGTCCTGTTGCGAATTTCGGAGAGCCTCGGATACGAATAGGCAAACTCGCTGATCACTTGTTCCGCGGCAAGTTCAGAGCTAATTAACGCGAGCAAGAGATCGTTGCGCGCTCGTATCGCGCGTTCCTTCTCTGCAATCGCCTCAGCAAGTGCAGCGATAAAGCTGCAAACGCTAGGATCATTGGAAATCGGAATAGAAATTCGTCCGAGAGCGCCAGTATCCATTCGCGGATAGACGCCTCGATTGAGTAGCGACCAGACCTGCTCAACGAAAAAATCAGTGCGTAGGAACGCAAAGATGTAGGGTAACGACAAGCCCTCGGCGTAATCCGTAACTCCGCTCAAAGCCAAAATGGCCTGAGAAGCCACAAGGTCAGGGCCATGGTCTGTGACCATTCCAATCCCCTTTCGATAGGTCCGTACCGTCGATATCAATACATCCTTATTCTTGACGCGCTGGGGACGATCAGTCGGGAGCTGGAAGCCCTTGCTCGCGTGAAAGGCAACGCCGCCTGTGTCGACGTCAATGTCGCCTATTTCAGCGTATCGATAGAGATCACCCTTTTTGACCTTCACGCTCTCATCGCGAACGGTCACAAGCTTGTCGAGCGGAACAAATTTGCTAGAAGAACCGGCTTTCTTCGGCGGGATAAACCGGACGTATCGGCCGGGCGAAAAGCAAAAGCCTTCGCCTTTTAGGTCCTGACTTCTAATTTCCTTCGGAACTTGAACGTATCGCAATCAATCCTCCCGAAGAAAGAGCTTCTGAAGGGCTTCCTCTTGGCCCAGCGCCCACTGACGAAATTCGTGAAGCGTTTCGGTGAACTCCTCGTCCAGCACTGGATTGCCTGCGCTGTCCACGTCAATTTCAAACGTATTTTCGTTGATCTTGAAGATGGGATTGAAGAATACGTTTCGTTTGGCTGTGCGCCTCTCGTACCCGACGCGGTGAATATCACGCACAAAGACGCTGTACCCTTCGTCCTTTAGCCTGTTCAAAGCAGCCTCTTTGGGTTTGTATGCAATTAGGATGCTTGTGTTCACACCGGTTTCGGCGAACACGTTCGCAGGCAGATCAAACAGTCCAACTATGCGCATCCGATCCATAAGCCATTCACGAATCTTCGCCCATTTGTTGATGGAGGCAATGGAATTGGAGAGCACAATGCCGATCCGACCATTGTCCTTGAGAACGCGATAGGCGTTCTCCAAAAAAACAACGCCCAAGTCTATCGAATCACTACCTTTGCTCTTGGCTTTGCTCTTGGCTTTGCTCTTGCCTTGTTTTCGGTTTTCATCGTCATCTTCATCCTCGTCAGATGACTGCCGGGTTAGATGCCACGTCTCGTAAAGTTCAATTATGTCGCGGTCCGCCTGAGATTTCACCCGGAAGGCGCGATCCTCGCCGAACGGCGGGTTTGTCAAGACGACATCAAATTTTAGGAGTTCGGTGCTGTCGTGCCAATCATCCCAATTGCCCGCTCTATGTGAAACGGGATCAAGCTCGACAAGCTTTGGCGGGTCTTCTTTTTCAATCTTGCTTAGGATCGAACCCTTATCTGGTTTGTCGAATAGCTTAGCTTCACCGTCACCATTAAGGAGCATGTTGAGCGTGGCCAGCGTGATCATGTTCTCGTCCAAGTCAACGCCGTAGATGTTTGCGTCGTCCAATTGCCAACTTGGAGTTTTGGCTGCCGCGTTGACAAAAGCGAGCGAGAGAAAGTCACCAATGCCGCAGCATGGGTCAAAAACTGTATCGCCGTCGCGAGGGTTCACGATCTTGACAATAAAGTCGATGACCGGAAGGGGCGTCAGGAATTGAGCCGCTTCATCTCGCTTGAATGAATTGGCAAAGTTGTAGAACACAAGTTGGTACAGGTCGCTCTTTGCCGATCGAACAAAAGAGTAATCCTGAAAGGCTCGGCAGACCGCGGCCATCGAGCGAATTTGGTTTGGATTCTTCCAGTCAATATCTTGGTTCTTGAGAATTTTTCTGTACTGAGAGGACGCGTCTTGTCGGATCGCCTTCATCCGAGCGATGAACTTTTGAATCGGAGCTTCAGATAGACTTTTGAAGTTAGCTTCGGCGTCGGTGATGTAAAAATCCAGATGCTTTTGCGGTGAGCGTTCGTTCCGCTTTTCGTCAAAGATTTTGAGCGCGAGCGTCTGGATCAGCATTGCATAGCCGCGCTGGTTTACGAGGCCAGCCTTGTCGAGCGCGCGGAGGACGTCGGAAAAGGCTGTCTGTATTTGGACGGACGCAATTGACGTTATCACGTCGAGCGCCTCGATTCCTCGACTTGATCTATCGAGCGTTGAGGGGCGGTTGATTCGACGTTTGAGGTCGTCCATGCTGGGCATGTACGCGTAAGCGTCAGGTAGGTGGAGCGACAAATCGCCGATCTTGCTGTCTAGTCCTTTTTGGTTCTTCGACTCGTCGTAACGGAGAACCGAGCCATTCTTCCGTTGGAATAGGTATAGACGCTCAGCATCATAGTAGACGCCCAAAACGTATGCGCTTGCGGGTTCTTTCTCTCTCATCGCAGGCTTCACTTGGCCCGTGAATACCTTCTCAATTTCCTTGTCGCCCTTTTTGAACTCAATGACCGCAATAAGATGTTCGTTGAGCCACTCAAGATCGGCGGACTTCCGTGATGTCCAATATGAATTGTAGTGCTCTACCCAGGCAGCATCATCAAAGATCGCGCCGTCCAACTGCAAGGCAGCGGAATTTTTGTTTCCTTTGGGGAAGTGAACTTCGACGCCAATGTAGTCTTTCGGGTAGAGGCCACTCATCACAATGGCGCTAATAAATTGCCATTTGTAGTATTCTTCGTTCGGCTGTCCGCTGCCCGAGCGGATCTGCATCGGCGTGTGAGCTTTGCCACGTACAGGAACAATGCATTCGGCGTGAGTCGCCGCTGCATGGTTGCTGTCGAACCGAAGTTTGGCCTCGGCGAATGAGGTTTTGGGGGAGCTTGTAGAGAGGGGAGTTGGTTGGACGGGCGTTTCTGTTGGAGGGCTCTTCCTTGTGCCGGTCTCTTTTGCCTTGAGCTTCCGAGTGCTCACTATCGCGTCCTCGTTTTAGGGTCCAGCTTTCACGCTGATTCCGTCACCCAATTGCTTACGGCTTGGGAAGACTCCTGTCTATGACAGGGGGGGCAAGGTGCTCTCAGGTGCGTCGCAGCCGGGTCGCCTCGTCGATCGGCCTCTTGCGACGCTAGAGGACGGTGCCTGAACGGTGGCAGCACTTCCGCTTCTGCCCCACAGCGGCCAAAAGGCCGACTCGGCCCGTTCACCGCCGCTTCTCCGGTCGGCTCACCGCCGCTCCACATTCCTCTTGATATTCCCCAGCCCCAGCTCCGCCTCCGCGCTCATCCGCTCGACCATCTCGGGCGTCGGCGGTTTCGGCCGTGCCGGATTGCGGAGGATGCGGGTGAAGCGGGTGCCGCCGGCCACGGCTTCGAACGTGTAGTGCACCACCACCGGGC
>NZ_QPFS01000132.1:0-12990 GCF_010906995.1 Rhodopseudomonas sp. WA056
GCTGTTGCTCGGCAAGGCCGCCGGCTCGTATCAATTGACCGAGATTCTGCAGCGCGGCGACGCTGTCAGGGAATCGCCATTGTATCTCCCGATCCTGCTGCTGTTACTGGGCGCCGCGTTCACCAAATCGGCGCAGTTTCCGTTTCACTTCTGGCTGCCGCACGCGATGGCGGCGCCGACGCCGGTATCGGCCTATCTGCATTCGGCCACCATGGTGAAGGCCGGTGTGTTTCTGCTGGCGCGGCTGTGGCCGGTGCTCGCGGGCACCGACTGGTGGTTCGCGATCGTCACCACCACGGGCCTGGTCACGATGCTGGTCGGCGCATGGATTGCGCTGTTCAAGACCGATCTCAAGGCGATCCTGGCATATTCGACGGTGAGCCATCTCGGCCTGATGGTGATGCTGCTCGGTTTCGGCACCGAATATGCGGTGATCGCCTGCGTGTTTCACATCCTCAACCACGCCACCTTCAAGGCCGCCTTGTTCATGAGCGTCGGCATCGTCGACCACGAGACCGGCATCCGCGACATTCGCCGGCTCGGGGGGCTGTTACGCCTGATGCCGATCTCCTCGGTGCTGGCGCTGACCGCCGCCGCGGCGATGGCCGGCGTGCCGCTGTTCAACGGCTTTCTGTCGAAGGAGATGATGCTGGAGGCCGCGCTTCACACCGGGGCGATGGGACAGGACTGGATCGTGCCGGTCGCCGCGACGGTCGGTGCGCTGCTGTCGGCCGCATACTCCGCGCGGCTGGCGTTCTCCACCTATCTCGGCCGGCGGCACGCCCATGCCTCGGGCACGCCGCATGATCCGCCGGTCGGTATGTGGTTGCCGGTCGCGGCGCTGGTGGTGCCTGTGCTGGCGATCGGACTGTGGCCGCAATTGGTGGCCGGCGGATTGGTTCAGCGGACCGCACAGGCGGTCGTCGGCTCCACGCCGCTGCAGTTCGAGCCGCTGGCGATCTGGCACGGGCCGACGCTGGCGCTGCTGATGAGCGTGGTCGCACTGGGCGGCGGTCTGGGGCTGCTGTGGGCGCTGGCGTCGCTCGAGCGGCTGCGCAACCTGCTGCCGCGGCCCGACGCCAAGACGATGTTCGACGTCACGGTCGCCGCCAGCGCTCGCGCCGCACGCTGGGTCATTCGCCGACTGCACGGCGAATCCCTCCCGCGCTATCTCGCGGCGATCGTGCTGACCGTGCTGGTGGTCGGCGCGATCGGGTTCGCGGGCGGCAATCATGCGGCCGGCGCGCGGCCGATGTTGCCACTCAATCTGCCTGCGGCGGTCGGCTGGGTGTTGCTGGTCGTCGCCAGCCTCGGCGTCATGGCATTCCACATCCATCGGCTGGTGACCTTGATCCTGTCGAGCGTGGTCGGGCTGATCGTTTCGCTCACCTTCATGCTGTTCTCGGCGCCGGATCTGGCGCTGACCCAGATCTCGGTCGAGGTGGTCACCATCATTCTGCTGCTGCTGGCGCTCAACCTTTTGCCGAAAGTCACCCCGCCCGAGACCGCCACCGTCCGCAAATGGATCAACGGCGCCATCGCCGCTTGCGGCGGTCTGGCGGCGGCGGGGCTGGCCTTCGCGGTGATGACCCGCGACGTCGACTCGATTTCCGCGTTCCATCTCGCCGAGTCCAAGCCGGGCGGCGGCGGCACCAACGTCGTCAATGTCATTCTGGTCGACTTCCGCGGTTTCGACACGTTCGGCGAGATCATCGTGCTGTGCATCGCTGCGCTGGTGATCTTCGCGCTGCTCAGCACCGCGTTCGAAGGCGCCGCAGCGCGGCGGCTCGACAGGATGCGACAGCGGCTCGAATCCGCCGACGCTCACCCGCTGATGCTGGTGGTGGCGACGCGGCTGCTGTTGCCGCTGGCGATCACGGTCGGCATCTACATCTTCCTGCGCGGCCACAACCAGCCCGGCGGCGGCTTCATCGCCGGCCTGGTCGTCGCCACCGCGATCATCATGCAGTTCATGGCGAGCGGCTACACCTGGAGCTCCGAGCAGCGCAACATCGACGGGCATCGCCTGCTCGGCGCAGGCGTCCTGATCGCGGCCGCCACCGGCATCGGCTCGTTCCTGTTCGGCCGGCCGTTCCTGACCAGCTACTTCGTCTATGTGCCGATTCCGCTGATCGGCGAGGTCGAGCTCGCCACCGCGCTGCTGTTCGACGTCGGGGTGTTTCTGACCGTGGTCGGAACCGTGTTCCTGTCGCTGTCGCAGATCTCCCGCGTCGAGCATCGCGCCAACCGAGGGCCGGTGCCGGCCGGTCCGTCGGACATTCCGATGACGCCGCAAGCCGCACCGCGGCCGGCACCACCCGCCGCTGCACCGGCGGAGAGCTGACATGGAACTGCTGGTCGCGAGCGCAATCGGCGTGCTGACGATGGTCGGGCTGTATCTGGTGCTGTCCCGGCACAGCTTCCCGGTGATCATCGGCACCACTTTCCTGACCTATGCGGTCAACCTGTTCCTGTTCGCGATGGGAAGGCTGGCGATCGATCGCGCACCGATCACCGGAAGCGGCTCGTCCGACTACACCGATCCGCTGCCGCAGGCGCTGGTACTCACCGCGATCGTGATTTCGTTCGGAATGACCGCGCTGGTGGTGGTGCTGGCGCTCCGGGGCTTCCTCGAGACCGGCACCGAAAGGGTCGAGAACAGTCCGGCGGGCGATGAACGCCGCGACCTTCACCACCCGGGAGCCGACCGATGATCGATCTCATCGTCGCTCCGATCGTGGTGCCGGCCGTGGTCGCCGCCTTCCTGATCCTGGTGATGCGTCACGATCTCGCCGGCCAGCGCGCCGTGTCGATCGGAGCGACCGTGCTGTCGCTCGGCATCGCAGTGTGGCTGTATGTGGCGGCGTCCGGCGGCGATCCGATGAGCTACCGGCTCGGCAATTGGCCGGCGCCGTTCGGCATCGTGCTGGTGCTGGATCGGCTGTCGGCGACGATGCTGCTGCTCACCGCGCTGCTCGCGGTGGCGGTGGTGATCTACGCGCTGGCCGGATGGGACGCGCGCGGTCGCCACTTCCATCCACTGTTCCAGTTTCAACTGATGGGCCTGAACGGCGCCTTCCTGACCGGCGACGTATTCAACCTGTTCGTGTTCTTCGAGATCATGCTGATCGCGTCCTACGGCTTGCTGCTGCACGGCGGCGGCGAGCGGAGGCTGCGCGCCGGCTTCCACTACGTTGCGATCAATCTGGTCGGATCGACGTTGTTTCTATTCGCGGTCGGGCTGATCTATGCCGTGACCGGCACGCTCAACATGGCGGATCTTGCGAACAAGGTCGGCAACGTCGCCGCAGGCGACGAAGCGCTGCTTCGGGTCGGCGCCCTGTTGCTGTTGCTGGTGTTCGCGCTGAAGGCCGCTTTGGTGCCGCTGCAATGGTGGCTGCCGTCGGCCTACGCCGCGGCGGCGGGACCGGTTGCGGCGCTGTTCATGATGATGACCAAGGTGGGAGCGTATTCGATCGTCCGGGTCTACACCGTGATTTTCGGCGCCGGTGCCGGGGCGGCGGCCGATATCGCGGCGCCGTGGGTGATGCCGGCCGCGCTGGCGACGCTGGTGCTGGGGGCGATCGGCGTGCTGGCGAGCACGACGCTGCTCGGGCTGGTGGGCTTTTCGATCGTGTGGTCGATGGGATCGCTGCTGCTGGCGATCGGGCTGTTCGACCAGGGCGGGCTGTCGGCCGGCCTGTACTATCTGCTGCACAGCACGATGAGCGGCGCGGTGCTGTTTCTGGTGGCCGATCTGGTGGCGACCGAACGAGGCCGCCATGCCGATCGGCTGGTCGCGGCGCCGGCGTCGCCGCGGCTGCCGCTGCTCGCGGCGCTGTTCTTCGTCGCGGCGATCGCGATGACCGGCATGCCGCCGCTGTCGGGCTTCGTCGGCAAGCTGCTGATCCTCGATGCGGTCTGGGACCGGCCGCTCGGCACGGCGAGCTGGGTCGTGCTGCTCGGCACCAGCCTTGTGGTGATCGTCGGCTATGCGCGCGCCGGCAGCACGCTGTTTTGGAAGACCGAACTCAGGCGCACGGCTCCGGCGCGCACCGCGGCGGCGCCTTCGATCACCGTGCCGGCAGCGGTCGTGGTCGGGCTGCTCGCCGCGACAGTGCTGCTGTCGGTGTTTGCCGGACCGGTCGCTCGCGAGCTCGACGCGACTGCGCGGCAAACCCTCGACGTCGGGGCCTATGTCGGAGCGGTCAGTCCCGCCGCAGTCGCGGAATCGGGGAGGGGAAGGCCATGACCAGGCTGCTGCCGCATCCGGTGATGTCGCTGCTGATCACCGGGGTCTGGGTCGCGCTGATCAACTCGGTGTCGGTCGGCAGCGTGGTGTTCGGTCTTTTGCTCGGGATCGTCGTGCCGCTGCTCACCAGCCCGTACTGGCCGAACCGCCCCACGCTGCGCCGGCCGCACAAGCTGATCGGCTATGCGGCCGTGGTGCTGTGGGACATCGTGGTGTCGAACGTCCAGGTCGCGTATTGGGTGCTGCTCCGGTCCAACGACAGCCTGCGGACGCAATTCGTGGTGGTTCCCCTCGACATCACGTCGCGTGAGGCGATCGTGCTGCTGGCGGGCACCATCACGATGACGCCTGGAACGGTCAGTGCCGACCTGTCCGCCGACGGCCGCGCCATCCTGGTGCACTGCCTGCACACCACCGATCCGGACGAGGCCGTGAGCCAGATCAAAAGCCGCTACGAACGACGACTCCAGGAGATCTACGGATGATCCAGACGGCTTGCCTCGTTGCGATTGCTGCCATTGCGGTTTCGGCGCTGATGAACCTCTACCGCCTGGCGAAGGGGCCGGATGTGCTCGATCGAATTCTGGCGCTCGATACGCTGGTGATCAACACCATCGGTCTGGTGGTGGTGATCGGGATCTGGTTCGGCACCAGCATGTACTTCGAAGTGGCGCTGCTGTTCGTGGCGGTCGGATTTTTGACCACCATCGCGTTCTGCAAGTACCTGTTGCGTGGCAACGTGATCGAGTAGGCGGCGATGGTCTGGGCGAGCGAAATTCTGGTCTCCGTGCTGATCCTGATCGGCGCTTTCTTCCTGGTGGTCGGGTCGTTCGGCCTCGTGAAGCTGCCCGATCTGATGCGCCGTCTGCACGCGCCGACGAAATCCACCACGCTCGGGATCGGATCGCTGCTGATCGCCTCGATGCTGTATTTCGCGCTGCTGCGCGGCGCGCCGTCGTTGCACGAACTGATGATTTCGGTGTTCCTGTTCCTGACGGCACCGATCGCTGCGAACATGATTGCAAAGGCCTATATGTTGCGGAGCAGGGCCCTGCACAGAAGCTTGCCGCGCCCGGCGCACGGCGGCGAATGGGCCACCTACCTGCCGCACGCCGCCGGCCCCGCCACCGCTGCGAAGGCAAAACATCGCCCCGACGACGCCGGAGCGATCCGAGAACGTTGAGGCGCCCGGCGGGTACGAAGGCACTGAGTCCTCATCCAGAGGAGCCCGGCGAAGCCGGGCGTCTCGAAGGATGGGGCAACGCATTCCCTGCGTCACATGGTTCGAGACGGCGCTACGCGCCTCCTCACCATGAGGTTGTGCGTGTGGCAGGCGGTGCGGATCAGCTCTGATTCCATAAAAAGCAGAACTGCTCTAGGGGACGGAGATTGCGGCGAGCGTCGCGGGGACGCGGCACAGAATCTCTTCCAGGAAATCGGCCGTCTCTTGCTCCGGCTGGTGCGACCGACCGACCGGCCGGCAGTCGAGCCGGGCCGAGACGGCACGGTGCGGGGCGGCAATGAAGCTGGTGCGGGCCGTCTCGGGCAGAAGCGATGCCAGCAGCGGGTCGCCGACGACCAGTGAGGGGCTTTGATCGGCGAGCCAGCCGGCGGCGTCCTCCTCGTTGGCGAGGCGGCGTTCCCCGGGTTCGGCCAGACTCTCGTCCCATGCGAAGAACGACGCGACTCGAACGGTCGTCGCGGGATGACGGCGACGCAGCGCGCATCGCACTGCGTTCATTGCGACCTGTTCCCCGACCAGGACCACGATATCGCCGGACGGCGTGTGGCCGTCGCGGCATTTTGCATCGTCGGTTGGCGGTGAATCGCCCGACGCCGACGCCGTCGTCAGCGCGGCCGCGAGCGCGATGTCGTCGCGGGAATCGAGCGGCAGACCGGTCACGAACGGGATGCCCCAGCGCCGCTGCATCAACCTGGCGAGCGGCAATGCGGCAGCGGCAACCACCAGATTGACCGCGGCACCGGCGGCGCCGGCGATCGCTTGCAGCCCGGACTGCTGTCCCCACACCGAAATCAGAGGCAAGCCGGCGCGGTCGAGTACCCGGTGAAGTCGCAGGAGCTGAGCCGGCCCGATGTCGTCGAGCGGCGAGGCGCCGAGGATGTTGGCGCCCTGCGGCGGCGCCTCCGGTTCGGCGACGAAGCGCTCCGCAACCGCTCGAAACGCGGCCGCCAGCCCCTTGTCGTAAAGGTCGAAGCCGGTGGTGGCGAAGCCGAACGCCGGCAGGCCGGTCTCGTGTTCGACCAGCGTCGCGAATCCGTCGACGTCGAAGCCGACCAGCATCGGAACCGGACTCGCCACCACGGCGACGAAGCTGTAGTCGCGATCCCGCGTCGCCCGGATGATATTATCGAGCAGCTTCTGATCGTTGCCCATGATGGCGTCGAACTCGCGCAGACCGGAGCTCAATACGCTGGAGTCGCTGGAAAACCAGCGCGGCTCGTCATAACCGGTGTAGCTGCCGGTGCAGCCCGAGGCATCGTGGATCACCACTAGGCCGCCGAGATCGTGCAGCGCCGAGGCGACTCCGGAATAATCCGCCGCGAACGGCGGCAGTCTGGTCAGCAGGTAGCTCATGCGTCGTCCTCACACCACCAGGCCGTAGGCGCGCACCATGTCCTCGAGCGTGTCGGGGCGCTGAGCGCTCGCCGCCGTCGCCAGCGCGTCCAGCACTGTTGCCAGGCCGTGATAACCGTACAGCCCCTCATCGAAGCTGATCGGCACCGTCACCGGCGCGCCAGTGAGATAGCCGGCGGAAAAGCCGATCGCGATATCGGCGGTCGGCTGCTCGGGCCGCGACCAGCTCCGCACCGGATGGATCGGCGAGGTGACGACGAGCTCGGGGACATGCCGGGCCAGCCAATCGAGAGCAGGGCGCTCGTGCGCGGGAAGCTGATGCGCCACCAGTTGGGCGACGTTGAAGCCGCGCTCGACCAGCGCGCGGGCGAGGTCGAATGGGCTGCAGGTCGCCGAGCCGTCGACCGCGATGCTGCGGCCGCCGACAGCGCGCCGGGCTCGTTCGACCGCCAGCTCTATGGCTCCACGGGCAGGCTCGGGATCGAGCGACGTTCCGAGCGCCTCGGCGATCGCCTGATAGCGCGCCGCGATCGTCTCGTCGCAGAATCCGACCGGTGCGATCACGAACGGCGTGCCGAACTTGGCTGCGAGCGTCTCGGCGGCCGCGATGCCCTCGGGGCGCGTCACCAGATTGAGCCGCGCCGCTGCCAGTTTCTGAAAGTCCGCGAAGGTCGAGCAGTCGGCGATGTGGCGGACCGGCCCGTACCCGGACCGCGCCAGCATGTCGCGCAGTTCGCTGTCCTGCGCCAGCGGGCTGAACGGTCCGATCAGGCCGACGCTGTCGTCCTTGAACGGTGGCGGCGCGAGGAAGTCGTACATGTCGCGCTGGATCCGGCGTTGCGGCGGCAGCCCGGAGCCGAGTGTGATCGGGTTCATCCGCCCGACCCGGAACGGGATGCCGTGCGCGGCTTCGAACTCGGCGACCATCGTCGTGTAGTCGGTGCCGAGCAGATCGTCGATACAGGAAACGATGATCATGAACGCCTTCGGCCGCGGCGCCAGGCGTTGCAGCAGCAGCGGCACGGTGGTCCGGATCTCGTCCTCGTAGCTGCCGAGGACGATCTCGTCCTCCTCGATGCACAGATAGCCGACGCGGGGTTTCAGTCCCTGCTCGAACGCCGCGATGGCGCCGTGCCGACCGCAGGCCGCCGGGCAGACGAACAGCACGTACATCTCAGGCACAAGCAGCGCGGTGCGGAGCACGCCCCAGCCACCGTGGGTCGGTGCGCAATAATGCAGGCAGGCGGCGCCTTCATCGAACAGAAGCCCCGGATCCGCGCCGAGATCGCCGACACGGATGCGACCCTGCGGCGCGACGCTGGAGTCCCGGCTCATGACAGCGCCGCCAGATGAGGGCGCCCGGACGCCGGGGCGGTGATGTCGGGCACCAGCAGGCGCGTCAATTCGTGATAGACGGCGGCCTGCTGCGAATCCGGAAAACACGCCACCACGGTGCGGCCCTGATCCTCGGCCTGCTGCACGAGGTCGCAGCGCGGGATGATGCCGAGCACACGGGTTTTGATTTCGGCGGCGGCGCGCCGCACCAGCTCGTCCTCGTCGGCGATGTTGCGCGAGTTCTGGATCACGCCGGCGAGCCGCGCATAGCCGCGGGTGGCGAAATTGGCGAGTGCGTTGGCGATGTTGTGGGCGGCGTACAGCGCCATCATCTCGCCGGAGCTGACGATCGCCACTTCGTCGGCATAGCCCTTGCGCATCGGCATCGCGAAGCCGCCGCACACCACGTCGCCGAGCACGTCGAACAGTACCACGTCTGGACGCAGTCTGCCCCAAGCGTCGAGCTCCTCCAGCCGGTCGAACGCCGAAATGATGCCGCGGCCGGCGCAGCCGATGCCCGGTGTCGGCCCGCCGGCCTCGACGCACAGCACGCCGAGATCGCCCTCGACCACCAGGTCGTCGAGCGTAGATCTGGTCTTCTTGACCTTCAGCACGTCGAGCACCGAGGTGATCGGCTGGCCGCCCGTGAGTCCCTTGGTGGAATCGGCCTTCGGATCGCAGCCGATCTGCATCACTTTAAGCCCGCGCCGCGCCAGCGCGGCCGACAGGTTGGAGACGGTGGTCGACTTGCCGATACCGCCTTTGCCGTAAATGGCAATCTTCTTCATGGACATTCTCCACGAATCCGGCGCCGCTCTTGGCTCGTCGGCGAACGCCGCCGCGGCGAGAGGAGCGGCGCCAAACCGCGTCATCAGAAGGTGTGGACGAGCCGGGCGGTGAAGTTGCGGCCGGGCTCCAGCAGCGGGTTGTACATCGACTGCGGATACGACCTGTTCACGTAGGTCGCTGCGCTGACGTAGGACGTGTCGAAGATGTTCTGCAGGCTGAGATGCACCTTGGTGTCGCCGAGGCGCGGCGAGATCAGAATGCCGAGATCGAACGACGCGTAGATGCTCGGAACCGCGTAACCGCCGGTCGGATACTCCTCGGTGGAACTGATGCGGGTCTTCGCGCCCGCCCAGTCGACCGCCGCGCCCAGCGAATAGCCGGAGCCGAGCGGCGCGTACTGCACGCCGACACGTCCCTTCCACGGCGCGATGAACGGCAGCGGTGTGTCGGTATCGGTGTTGGTGGCCTGCAGCCAGGCGGCGTTGCCGTACAGGTTGAACGACTGCGTCGCCTGCCAGCGCCACTCGGCCTCGACGCCGTTGACCGTGGCATGGCCGACGTTCTGCCGCTGCGTCATCGACGAGCCGTTGTAGTTGACGAACACCGTCTGCAGGAAGTTCGCGTAGTGGCTGTCGAATGCCGTCACCTTGACGGTGGCGGTCGGGAAGTTGAGCTGGAAGCCGCCCTCGTAGGTGAGGCCGGTCTCCGGCTTCAGCTCCGGATTCGGAATTGTGGTGGCCGAGAAGGTGAACAGCTCGGAATTGGTCGGATAGCGATAGGAGGTGCCGACCGAGGCGAGCAGGTCGAGGATCGGTGTCACGTGAACGGTGGCGCCGAAGCTGCCGGTCGGCGCAGTGGTGCTGACGTCGGCGTTGCGGCGAAGCACCTCGAGCGCCTTCGTCGAACTGACCGGCGACAGTTCGGATGTCGTGTTGAACCAGTCGAACCGTCCGCCGGCCGACAGCGTCAATAGCTTGAGCGGGGTCCACTCGTTCAGCACGAAAGCGCCGACATTGGCCTGGGTGTTGTCCGGAGCCGTCTTGGTTTCCGGCGAGATCGTCGATGTCGTCGCAGTCTGCCGCACCGACCACGAGGTGCTGCCGGGCCGCCATTCCTGGAAACCGTCGATGCCGAACGTCGTCTTCATCAGGCCCCACGGCGCCGGCTCCCATGGGATCACACCCTGGGCGCGGCCGCCGATCACCAGCGGGCCGCCGACGTTGCTCACCGAACGGGTGACGACCCCGGCCGTGGCGGTATTGACGGTGGAGAGCTTGGTGTCGAAGTAATTGGCGTAGAACGAGCCTTCGACGTGCTGGACCAACTGATCGGTGAAGTCGCCGGAATAGGACAGCTTGGCCATGTGAACCTGGTTCGGCTGCTGCCGCACTTGTGTGTACGGCGCGCCCGGGGCACCGCCGACGCCGCCGGCGCGGCCGTCCTCTTCCCAATAGTCGCGCAGCGTCAATTCGAAGCGCTGGTTGTAGGTCGGCGACCAGCCGAGCCGCAGATTGCCGCCGATGCTCTCGTAGTCGCTGTTGAGCGCGGCGCCGCTCGGCGTTTGATAGTTGCCGCCCTTGCGATAGCTGATGCCGCCGAGTACGTCGAAGCCGAGTCCGGCCGCCTGCGCCCATTCATAGGTGCTGAAGCCGTTGTCGACCGAACTGTAGCCCGCCGAGAACCCGCCATGTGCGATCCGCCAAGGTCCGAACGGATCGACCTGAGGGCGCCGGGTGACGACGTTGACGAGGCCGGTCATCGCTTCAGAGCCGTACACCACGGAGCCGGGTCCGCGGATCACTTCAACGCGCTCGATTTCCTCCGGCGCGAAATAATTGAGCTGCAGCGTGTTGCGGCCGCGGAAGCGGTCGCCGTCGATATACATCGGCGAGCGCCAATTGTTCGACGAGAACCCGCGCAGATAAATCTGACCGCCGATGCCGCCGGCACGCGCGATCGACACGCCGGGGACGTTCTGCAGAATGTCGAGCAGGCTGGTCGGGCTGGTCTGCTCGATCTGCGCGCGGTCGACCACGGTGATGCTCTGCTGCGCCGGATGCGGGATACCAGCCTGCGGCAGCTTGCCGCCCATCGGCTTGAGCGAATTGTCGTTCGTCGTGCCGGAGGTGGCGACCGTCGCTTGCTGCGTCTGCGTCTGGGTTCGCGCTGGCGTCGCCGTCCGCCGTGTCGCCCGTCCCGCACTGGATCCGTCCTGGCGCCGTGGTCTCGATGAGTTCGCGGACTCCACTCGCACTTCCGGCAAGACGTGGCGCGTGCGCTGCGTGGCAGCCTCCGCGGTCTGCGCGCGCGCGTCGACGCCCGAACCTGCCGTGATCGCGCAGGCCAGCGCGATGCTGAAGCCGCACGTCGACGCGAGCAATGCGCGTCTCCTGGAGTCGAGTGTGAATGCCCTTTGAATCATAATCGAGGTCCCCCAGCTCACATTAGTGAATTGGGTCATTAGCGAGTCGTCGTCCGCTTCACCACCATCCCCACGTTAGCGCGTGGGCGGGCTACCACCATGCGGATGCAAACTTCGACACATTACAAATCGCGGGTCCGTTCTGATTGATCCGTTCCGAGCAGGTGCGATTAGCAATGCCCGCAACCTGATGCGTTCACTCGTTGAGCGATTCTATTCTGCGGCCCCGGTCTTCGGGCGCAGCGGCGGTGTTTTGGTTTTGCGTTTGCGTATCGTCGCCCTATGAAGACACATCGTGTCCGGCGCGGGATCGCCGGTGTTTCGAGGGTCTCTGAATTGATGCTGCGATCGTCGCGTCGGACGAGATCATTAGCTGCTGTCGTGATCGGCGTCGTCGCCGTGGCGATGCTCGGCTCGGCGCATGCCGGCGAGCTCACCGATCAGCGTGGCCGCACGGTTGCGGTCGCCACGCCGGCGCAGCGGGTCGTATTCCTGCCGATGCCGGCGCCCTCGACATATATGGCGGTCGACCGCTCGGCTGCGCATGTCGCGGGCATGAACCCGGCCTCCGCGAGCGCGATGCAGTCCGGTATTCTCGGCCGCATCTTTCCGTCGTTCGACAAGATCCCGACCGGCATCACCCGCGGTGCCGGCGTGGTGCCGAATGTCGAAGCGATCATGGCGCTGCATCCTGACGCGGTGCTGCAATGGGCGACCTCGGGCGACGAGCCGATCGCGATGCTCGACCGCGCCGGACTGACTGTGCTGGGGCTGCGATACGGCGGCCAGGACGAGGTCGAAGGCGCGATCATGATGATGGGGCGGCTCGCCGGGCAGGCGCCGCGCGCGGCCGCGATCGTCGAACGGCAGCGTCAGCGGCGCGACGCGCTCGCCGCCGCGCTCGGCGCCTTGTCCGATGCCGAGCGTCCGCGCGTGCTGCATCTGTCGCGGGCGTCGGACTCGTTTGCCGCCGCCGGCCGCGACACCTATTCGGACTTCGTCATTCGCACGGCAGGCGGTCGCAACGCGGCGGGCGAGATCGGCGGCAGCCGCACCGTCACGCTCGAACAGATGCTGGTGTGGAATCCGGACGTCATCCTGCTCGGTAACTTCGATACGGCGACGCCCGACGATCTGTATCGCGATCCGCGGCTGCAGGGCGTCGCGGCGGTGAGGGATCGGCGGGTGTATCGCATTCCGCTCGGCGGCTATCGCTGGGATCCCCCGAGCCACGAGTCGGCACTGGCCTGGACTTGGCTCGCGGCGCTGCTGCATCCGGCGCTGGTCGCGACCGATCTGCGCGCAGAGATGCGCGCCTGGTACACGTTCCTGTACGATCACGCCCTGGTCGACAGCGAGATCGACGACATCCTGCATGCGCGGCAGAACGGCGGCTCCGCCGGCTACGCACGATTTGCGGCGGCGCGATGAGTACGCTCGACGCTGCCGCGGTCGGTCACGCCCGATCGATCACTGCTCCGATCGCGATCGGCGCGTTGATCCTGTTGCCGATCGCAACGGCGATGTTGTGCCTCTCGGCCGGGCGCTATCAGGTGCCGACGGCGCATGTGTTCGGCATTCTGCTGCACGATTGTC
>NZ_QPFS01000133.1:0-12855 GCF_010906995.1 Rhodopseudomonas sp. WA056
TTCTTGCGCGGCCTGATCCACCTCGGCGAGCGAAGCTGGCCGGCCGGCCGGATCGACGAAGCCCCGGCGATGGGACTTTCGGGCTCGTTCGAAGCACTCGGGTTCACCCTCGGTCGGCTCAAGACCGGCACGCCGGCGCGGCTCGACGGACGGACCATCGACTGGGGCGCGGTCGAGATGCAGCCCGGAGACGACCCGCCGGAGCCGTTTTCGGTCCTGACGCCGGCGATCACCACGCCGCAGATCGAATGCGGCATCACTCGGACGACGCCGGCCACGCACGAGGTGATCCGGGCCAATGTGCACCGCTCGCCGATGTACTCGGGCCAGATCCAGTCGACAGGACCGCGCTATTGCCCCTCGATCGAGGACAAGATCGTCAAGTTCGGCGACCGCGACGGCCATCAGATCTTCCTCGAGCCGGAAGGGCTCGATGATCCGACGGTCTATCCCAACGGGATCTCGACCTCGCTCCCTGAAGAGGTGCAGCGCGCCATCCTGAAGACCATCCCGGGGCTGGAACAGACCGAAATGTTCCGTCCCGGATACGCGATCGAATACGACCACGTCGATCCGCGGGAATTGGAACCGACGCTGCAGACCAAGCGGCTGCGCGGGCTGTTCCTGGCCGGGCAGATCAACGGCACCACCGGTTATGAGGAGGCGGCAGCCCAGGGCCTGGTGGCCGGGCTCAACGCGGCATTGGCCGCCGGGGGAGGCGATCAGGCGGTGTTCGATCGCGCCGATGGTTATCTCGGCGTGATGATCGACGATCTGGTGACCCGCGGTATTGCCGAGCCATACCGGATGTTCACCTCCCGGGCCGAATACCGCCTGACCCTTCGGGCCGACAACGCCGACCAGCGCCTCACCGACAAGGGAGTGTCGCTCGGCTGCGTTGGGGCGGAGCGATCGGCGTTCCACCGCGGCAAGATGGCCGCACTTTCCGAAGCGAGGGCGCTCGCCCAGTCGCTGGCGATCACCCCGAACGAAGCCGCCAAGCATGGACTGGCACTGAACCGGGACGGCCAGCGCCGATCGGCGTTCGACCTGTTGTCCTATCCGGAGATCGATTGGGCCCAGGTCCGCGCGATTTGGCCGGAGCTGGGAAAGGTCGATCCCGTGATCGCCACGCATGTCGAGATCGACGCCAAGTACCATGTCTATCTCGAGCGCCAGACCGCGGACGTCGAGGCATTTCGTCGGGACGAAAGTCTCCGGCTGACCGATGTCGACTACGCCGCCGTTCCCGGTCTCCCGAACGAGGCGCGTACCCGCCTCGAACGGCATCGGCCCCACACCGTGGGGCAGGCGGGTCGATTGGACGGCATCACGCCCGCGGCCCTCGGAATTCTCGCCGCCTATCTGCGGCGAGAGGAGCGGAAACGGAAGTCGGCAGGCTGGCGGAGCGGCCGGCGTTTCACGTGAAACAGTCACCTTCGGTTCCGAAAATGTTTCACGTGAAACCGATGCGCTCGATCGCAAAATCCATCGCCGGATTCGATGGCCGGAATCGGTTTGCAAGAATATAATCAATCATGGCCCCAGCCAGGGCCGTCACCGCCATGAAGTTCCATGCAGCGCGCTGCCAAACCTCTCGTTTCTTTCTCTGATCTCGACGCCGACAAAGCGGCGGCGCTGAGGCTCGTCTCGATCTCGCCGGCGCTCGAAGCCCGGCTCGATGCCTACGTCGCGCTGCTGCAGCAATGGCAGGCTAAGACCAATCTGGTCGCGCCCTCGACCTTGCCTCAGCTCTGGACCCGGCACGTCGCGGACTCGCTGCAGCTCGTCGGCCTGGTGCCGAATGCGCGGCGTTGGCTCGATTTCGGATCCGGCGGCGGATTTCCCGGCGTCGTGCTGGCCTGCGCGATGGCGGATGTCGGCGGGCACGTTACGTTAGTTGAGAGGATCGCAAAGAAGGCGGCATTCCTGCGCGAGGCGCTTCGCGTTGCCGGCGCGCCGGGCACAGTGATGCTGGCGGACATCGGGGATAACGTGGATAGATTCCCACAGGCGCTCGATTGCATCACCGCCCGCGCGGTCGCTCCGCTACACCAGCTCATCGGTTTCGCGGAACCTCTGATGACCCCGGGAACAACCAAAGCGTTGTTCCTTAAGGGTCAAGATATAGAAGCGGAATTGACGGAAGCTACTAAATATTGGAAATTCCAGCCTAAGCTGCATGCCAGCGTGACCGGTGGCCAGGGCTGGATCGTCGAGATCGACCACATCGAACGACGCACATAACGCCACCGCGAGCCAAAGAACCTGCCATGACCGTAATTGACGAGATTTATCAAGGTGATAGGGCGAATTCACAGCCCGGGCGTCCGCGCATCATCGCGCTCGCCAACCAGAAGGGTGGGGTCGGCAAGACCACCACCGCGATCAATCTCGGCACGGCGCTGGCCGCGATCGGCGAGCGGGTGCTGATTGTCGATCTCGATCCGCAGGGCAACGCCTCGACCGGGCTCGGCATCGACCGCCGCGATCGCAACACCTCGACTTACGACGTGCTGGCCGGCGAAGCGCCGCTGCGCGACGCGGTGGTCGCGACCGCGGTGCCGCGGCTGCACATTGCCGCTTCGACGATGGATCTGTCCGGCCTCGAGCTCGAGCTCGGTCATCGCGGCGACCGCGCGTACCGACTGCGCGACGCCATCGGCGTGCTCAACAAGGACATCGATCCGCCGCTCGACTACACCTACGTGCTGATCGACTGCCCGCCGTCGCTGAACCTGCTGACTGTGAATGCGATGGCGGCCGCGGATGCGATCCTGGTGCCGCTGCAGTGCGAGTTCTTTGCCCTCGAAGGTCTGTCGCAATTGCTGCAGACCGTCGAGCAGGTCCGCGCCAACCTCAACCCGAACCTGACGATCCACGGCATCGTGCTGACGATGTTCGACAGTCGCAACAATCTGTCGAGCCAAGTCGTCGCCGACGTGCGCCAGTTCATGGGCAAGAAGGTCTACGACACCATGATCCCGCGCAACGTGCGGATCTCGGAAGCGCCGAGCTACGGCAAGCCGGTGCTGGTTTACGATCTGAAATGCGTCGGCAGCGAAGCCTATCTGAAGCTCGCCACCGAAGTGATTCAGCGCGAGCGCGAACTCCGCACCACGCATTGAGGTGCGTGGTCGGCGGCGCCGACCAAGCCTCGTCATTGCGGGCGAAGCAACGCGATCCAAAGCCGGGCAGGGCGCCGGGTTGCTTGCGATGCCGCTTGTCAGTGACGATGCGAACTAACAACTTTCATTTCATCAGTGCGGAGTAGCGACGTGAATCCAAGGGAGCTGGCGATGGCCGATGAGCACCGTTCGCGACTGGGGCGCGGCTTGGCGAGTCTGATCGGCGATGTCGGCGGCGAAGCGACGCAGGCCGAGCGGCCGCGGGCGCAGCGCAAGGTGCCGATCGAATTCATCAAGGCCAACCCGCGTAACCCGCGCCGCACCTTCACCGATGCCGAGCTCGGCGAACTGTCCGACTCGATCAAGCAGCACGGCGTGATCCAGCCGATCGTGGTCCGCCCGGTGAAGGGTGCCGCCGATCGCTACGAGATCATCGCCGGCGAGCGGCGCTGGCGCGCGGCGCAGCGCGCCGGTCTGCACGAGGTGCCGATCGTTCCGGTCGACGTGTCGGACGCGCTCGCGCTCGAAATCGCCATTGTCGAAAACGTTCAGCGCGAAGATCTCAATCCGCTCGAAGAAGCGTTGGGCTATCAGGCGCTGGCGGCCGAGTTCAATCGCAGCCAGGAAGAGATCGCCAAGATCGTCGGCAAGAGCCGCAGCCACGTCGCCAACATGATGCGGCTGATCAAGCTGCCCGACGACGTCAAGTCGCTGATCGCATCGGGCGAACTCACCGCCGGTCACGCCCGGGCGCTGATCGGCCTGCCCGATCCGTCGGCGATTGCCAAACGGATCGTTGCCGAAGGTCTCAATGTCCGGCAGACCGAAGCGCTCGCCCATGAAGAAGGCGTGCCGGAGCGCAAGCCGCAGAAGCCGCGCGCCACGGCCGCCGCCAAGTCGGTGAAGGACGCCGACACGCTAGCGCTCGAGAAACGTCTCAGCGACGCACTCGGCATGAAGGTGACGATCGACGACCACGAAGGCGCTGGCGCCCTCCAGATCCGCTACGCCGACCTCGACCAGCTCGATGATATCATCCGGCGGCTTGAGGCGGGCGGTTAGTTCGCGTTGTTGGTTGACGCCTTAAGCGGCTATCTCTCGTTCGTCATTCCGGGGCGCGCGTAGCGCGAACCTGGAATGACGAACGAAGGGGTGGCCGTGCTGCGAGATCCGGTTGATCTTCGCTTCGCCCAACACCGCCCCACGGATGGTAACAACTTGACTGGAGCAGTTCTGTTTTTCATAGAACCAGAGCTAGTCCGCACCGCCTGCCATACGCACAACCTCATGGTGAGGAGGCGCGCAGCGCCGTCTCGAACCATGCGCCGCAAGCCATGCGGCTCCTCATCCTTCGAGACGCCCGGCTTTGCCGGGCTCCTCAGGACGAGGACGTTAGGACCCAAGGCCAAGCCCTCTTCAATCAATCGATGAAGCGCTCTAACTCCGCCGCCTTGCACTGACCGCGATCGACAGCAGTGTCCGCTGGGCGATCGCAGCGCCGAGTGTAGCCTGGCGGCGGGTTTCGAGGGCGGCGCTGGCGAGCTGCTCGATGATCTGCGCCAGCCGCGTCGCCGAGAGATTGCGCAGCGCTGTCTCGGCTGCGGCCTTGCGGGAGAAGTGCAGCCGCGGGAATCCGGAATCGAGCACCATCGCGGCCGGCGTGCCGCCTTCGACCGCGAGGCTGGTCTTGTGCAGAAACGCCGCGTGGCGCTGCGCCGCGAGGATGATCTGACCCGGATAGGTTCCGGCCACCATCGCCTTGGCGAATTCTGTCTCGACGATGACGGGCTTGCCGGAAAACGCAGCATCGACGATCGCGTCGAGTTTCAGATCGGACGCATCCGACACGCAGGTGATCACGTCGTCGAGCGTGACTTCGCCTTTGCCATGCGCGTACAGCGCCAGCTTGCGCAGTTCGTTGCGCGACGCCTGGCGATCGCCACCGAGCAGGGTGGTCAACACAGCCTTCGCGTCCTTGCCGATCTGCAGGCTCGATCCACGCAGCTCGTCGTCGATCAGCCGGGCGATATCGGCTTCGGCGTCCGGGTAGCAGCCGATCGCGACCGCACCGGTGGTCGCTTTTTCGCACGCCTTGCGCAGCGCGTTGTCCGGTTTGATATCGCCGGCCTCGATCACGACGCGGCATTCCTTCGGCGGCGAGGCGATCAAGGCTTCGACGCCGGCGACGAAGCTGCGCGAGCCGGCACGAACCCGGATCGCACGGCGGCCGCCGAACATCGGAATGGCGAGGGCTTCGTCGACCAGCCGCGACGGCTCGGATGCGAGTTCGTCGCCATCGAGCCGCACCAGCGCAAACGGGTCTTTGGCATCGTCGAGCGAGGCGGCGATCAGCGCATCGGCGCGTTCGCGCACCAGGCCGGCATCCGGTCCGTACAGCAATACGATCGGCCGGCCCGGATCCGGGCGGGCCAAAAACGAAGTCGCGTCTTTGCCGCGGAGAGCAACCATTCCTCAGCGCTCACGCCGAATGTGAAACGACACCGCTCGCCCGGCGCGATCGCGGTTCACATGCCGGCGTAGAAGAACGAGGCCAGCCGGGTGTTGATGTTCTCGGCGATCTCCTGCACGGCGCGGTCTTCCGCATCGCGGCCGGCACGGGTGCGGGCGAAGCGCTGCGACTGGCCGGGCACGTCGTATTCGACGCGCGAGAAGGTGTTGCCGGTCGTCACGATCTTGCCGGTGGCGATGTCCTTGAGCTGGTAGCTGGCGTCGATCGCATAGTTCTCGATCGTCGGCAGTTGCGTGCTGGGATCGACGATCAGCGACGACCGGGAAGTCGTGATCGAGATCTTCAGCGTGTACAGCGGCGGCACGCCGGTGGCGCTGCCGTACAGCTTGAACATCAGCTTGTTGCGCAGTTCGACGCCGAGGCGGGAGTTGCGCGAGCCGTTCGGGATGTCGAGCGGCGGCACCTCGATGGCGGCGAGCTTGTCGCGCAAGGTCGGCGAACCGTCGCCGCGATCGGCGTACATCGGCTGGAAGCAGCCGGCCACCGGGGCGGCGAGCGCCACGGCGAGTGCCAACCTGACGACGAACTTCCTGAGCTCCGCGGGCTTAGCCGACGACATTCACGATCCTCTGCGGAACCACGATCACTTTGCGAACGGGCTTGTCGCCCAGGGCTTGTTTTACCGTATCGAGCGCCAAAACGGCAGCCTCAATTTCGCCGGTCGGGGCGTCGCGCGGCACCGTTACCTCGCCGCGCTTCTTACCGTTGACCTGAACCGGCAGGGTGATGCTGTCCTCGACCAGCAAATCGCGCTCGATCTGCGGCCACAGCGCCTCGGAGACCAGCCCGGTCTGACCGAGCACCGACCAGCATTCCTCGGCGAGATGCGGCATCATCGGGTGGAACAGTTGCACCAGGATCATGGTCGATTCGCGGATCGCCCAGGCGAGATCGGGGTAGGGCGTCTGTGATCGCGCCAGAACGTCGCCGAGGGTATTCGAGAACTCTCGAATGTGCGCCAAGCTGACATTGAAGGCGAGCCGCTCGATGCCGGACAGCACCTTGTCGAGCGCGCCATGCGCGGCCTTGCGCAACGCGAGCGCATCGGCGCCGAAGCTCGCTGGCCGTTCGGCCGGCGCCGCAGCGGCGATCGGGGCGGCATCATTCACCATGCGCCACAGCCGCTGCACGAAGCGCGACGCGCCCTTGACGCCTTCCTCGCTCCAGATCACGTCGCGGTCCGGCGGCGAGTCCGACAGCATGAACCAGCGCGCGGTGTCGGCCCCGTAAGTCCCGATGATGTCGTCGGGATCGACGGTGTTGCGCTTGGACTTCGACATCTTCTCGATCGGGCCGATCTCGACCGGACCGCCGCCCTCGATCAGCGTGGCGCGGCGCTGATCGCCGTCGACGGTGATCGCCACTTCGGCGGGCGAGGCGAAGTGACCATCCGCCTTGCGATAGGTCTCGTGCACCACCATGCCCTGGGTGAACAGGCCGGCGAACGGCTCGTCATGCTGGATGTCGATGTGTCCCGCCGCCTTCATCGCCCGGGTGAAGAACCGGCTGTACAGCAGGTGCAGAATCGCGTGCTCGACGCCGCCGATATACTGATCGACCGGCATCATCCGGTTGACGACGTCCGGCGTTGTCGGCGCTTCGGTGTTCCACGGATCGGTGAAGCGCGCGAAGTACCAGGACGAGTCCACGAAGGTGTCCATGGTGTCGGTCTCGCGCACGGCCTTGCCGCCGCACTGCGGACAGGTGACGTGCTTCCAGGTCGGATGATGGTCGAGCGCATTGCCCGGCTTGTCGAACGACACGTCCTCCGGCAGCACCACCGGCAGATCGGCGGCCGGCACCGGCACCACGTCGCAGGTTGGGCAGTGGATGATCGGGATCGGGCAGCCCCAATAGCGCTGTCGCGAGATGCCCCAGTCGCGCAGGCGGAAATTGACCTTGCGCTCGCCGACCGGAGCGCCGCCGAGCTGCGCCGTCTCCAGCCGCTTGGCGACCTCTTCCTTCGCCTCGGCGATCGTCATGCCGTCGAGGAAACGCGAATTGATCAGGCGGCCGTCGCCGTCATAGGCGGTGTCGGTGATGACGAAGCTCGCCGGGTCCTGGCCTTCGGGGCAGACCACCGGGGTGTTGCCGAGCTGGTACTTGTTGACGAAGTCGAGGTCGCGCTGGTCGTGCGCCGGGCAGCCGAAGATCGCGCCGGTGCCGTATTCCATCAGCACGAAGTTGGCCACATAGACCGGCAGTTGCCAGTTCGGATCGAACGGATGCACGGCGCGGATGCCGGTGTCGATGCCCTGCTTCTCGGCGGTGTCGATTTCGGCCTGCGCCGTGCCGCGCTTCTTGCAGTCGTCGATGAACGCCGCGACCTTCGGGTTTTTCGCCGCGGCCGCCTGCGCCAGCGGGTGGTCGGCCGCGATCGCCATGAACTTGGCGCCGAACAGCGTATCCGGGCGGGTGGTGAAGATCTTCAGCTCGGTCTCGCCGGCCGGCGTGGTCGCGCCATCGAGCGCGAACCGCACCATCAGGCCTTCGGAGCGGCCGATCCAGTTGCGCTGCATCAGCCGCACCTTGTCGGGCCAGCGGTCCAGCGTATCCAGCGCGTCCAGCAGCTCCTGGGCGTATCTGGTGATCTTGAACACCCACTGGTTCATCTCGCGCAGTTCGACCACCGCGCCCGAGCGCCAGCCGCGGCCGTCGATCACCTGCTCGTTGGCCAGCACGGTCATGTCGACCGGATCCCAGTTCAGCTTGCGCTTCTCGCGCTCGACCAGCCCGACTTTGAGGAAGTCGAGAAACATCTTCTGCTGGTGCTTGTAGTAGGACGGGTCGCAGGTCGCGAATTCACGCGCCCAGTCCAGCGACAGACCCATGGTCTGGAGCTGCTTCTTCATCGCCGCGATGTTGTCGTAGGTCCAAGCCTTCGGGGCGACCTTGCGCTCGATCGCGGCGTTCTCGGCCGGCAGACCGAATGCGTCCCACCCCATCGGGTGCAGCACATTGTAGCCGCGCGCCCGCATTGTCCGCGCCACCACGTCGCCCATGGTGTAGTTGCGCACGTGGCCCATGTGGATCCGTCCCGACGGATAGGGGAACATCTCCAGCACGTAATACTTCTTGCGCAGGTCGTCGTTCCGGGTGGCGAAGATCTTGGCCTCGTCCCATTTGGACTGCCACTTCGGCTCGGATTCGCGGGCGTTGTATCGTTCGTTGCTCATGAGATCAGGATTCGAAAGGTCAGAAGACGGCCGGCCGGTTCGAGCGCGGATCGGGGCGAAAAACAGGGCGCGGCCGAGGTCGCCAACCGGTGCGGGGGCTCGGGTCAAATCGCGCGCGAAGCGCGCGGAATAGGCCATGAAACACGGTGTCGGGTCAATGGGATGGCGCAAGTCCGGCGGCCGGCCGAACAGCCCTTCGCCGCGTCAGCTCGCGATCGCGACCGGGCCGTCGGTGACGCGGATGAAGCCGTGCTCGACGACGTTGTTGCGGCCGCGGTGTTTGGCTGTAAAGCGCCGCGTCGGCAGCCTCGATCAGCTCGGCAGGCGATGCCTGTTCGCTCGGCAGCGTACAGGCGACGCCGATGCTGACCGTGACCCGCTCGAACGGGCTGGTCCGATGCGGCAGCGTGAGCTGCTCGACGGTGGTGCGGACCATTTCGCCGACCTGGATGGCGCGGCCAATCCCGGCTTCGGGCAGCAGCAGGCAGAATTCCTCGCCGCCGTAGCGCGCCGCGAAGCCGCCGGTCTCGGCGGCGACCGCCGCCAGGGTCTCGCCGATCCGGCTCAGGCAGGCGTCGCCCTCGGGATGGCCGTAGGAATCGTTGAACAGCTTGAAATGGTCGACGTCGATCATCATCAGCGCCAGGCGTTGGCCGGTCTGCTGGCTCTTCATCCATTCGAAATCGAGCCGGCTCTGGAAACCGCGGCGATTGGCGAGGCCGCTCAGAAGGTCCATCGATGCCATGACGCTGAGACGGCTGTTGCTGGCCACCAGCTCCCGCTCGCGCTGGCCGAGCTGCGCCGCCATCGCGTTGAACGCCCGCGCCAGCGGCACGAATTCGGACGGCAGCCGTTTGCGCGCCACCCGCGCCGACCAATCGCCCTCGGCGAACCTGTTGGCGACCGCCGTCAGCACCGAGATCGGCTGCACGATCAGCCGTTCGGCGGCGAACAGCGCGCCGAGCAGCACGAACAGACAGACCAGCGCAAGCTGCAGATAGGCGGTGCGGATGTCGTAGTTGATGCCCGCCGACACCTTGTTCTCGTCGACGGTGACGACCAGCCTGGCGCTGGTCCCCGGAATCCGGGTGACGGTCAACAACCGTCCGTCCTCGTCGCGGATACTGGCGGTTTCGCGGCCCTGCGACTTCTGAGCCATCGCCGGCAGCAGCGCCAGGCGGTCGAGCTTCTTGCCGACCAGGCCGCGCTCGTCCGGCGGGGTGGCCAGCACGGTGCCTTCGCCGTCGATCAGCGCCGCGCTGACACCCGCCCGACCGGCGAGATTGCTCATCATGTCGGACAGCCAGTCGAGGTTCATGCCGGCGACGATCACCGCGTCTTCGCCGGTGTCGATCGCCGACACCGGGTAGGCGGCCAGGATGGTGCCCTTTTGGGTCTGCCGCCCGACCAGGAAGTCGCTGACGACGAAATCGTGTGTTTCCAATGCCTTGCGGAAATAGGCGCGATCGCTGATGTCGCTTCCCACGAACATCGAGGCGGTCGAGCAACGGACGATGCCGTCCCGATCTGCGACCATCAGCATCCGAATCGACGGCAGGTCGACCCGCAGGCTGGCGCGCAGGATGCTGCAGCTTCGGCCGGCCTGAGCGGCGGCGGCATGCACATAGGCGGCGGATTTGAGCACCGCCTCGACCGAGGAGATCACTTCGCGCTCGGCGTCGGCGGTACGCTGCGCCAGCGTCGACAACTCGCTGGCCATCGCGGCGAGCTGGTCAGTCCGGGTCTGTTCGAGCAGACGCACCCGATCCAGCATCAGCGGACAGACCAGAATCAGCGCCAGCACCACCAGCCGCGCCCGGATGCCCAACATGGCTCTGAGCTTGGCTTTCTTGCGGACGATCGCGATGCGTGACATCGTTGCCCCCTCGGCCCCCCGCAATGATCCTAGGTAGAAGGCTTCAAGAAGCCTTTCCCCGATTCATTACAATTTGAGCGAACCCGGAACCGTGAGCGAACCCGCCCGACATTTCACGTCGTTGACGTCCTCAACACGCCGTTTCTCCCATCTCCGAGCCGTGCCGCGATGAGCGCTGCCGCCAATCTGGCCGCGGTCGAGGCCGAGATCGCGCGCGCCTGCGCGGACGCACGGCGCGACCGGAGCGAGGTGACGCTGATCGCGGTGTCGAAGACCTTCGAGGCGGACGCGATCCGCCCGGTTCTGGCGGCCGGCCAGCGGGTGTTCGGGGAAAATCGCGTCCAGGAAGCCAAGGGAAAATGGCCGGTGCTGGTTGAGGAGTATCCTGGCACCGAGTTGCATCTGATCGGGCCGTTGCAATCCAACAAGGCCAAGGATGCTGTGGCGCTGTTCGATACGATCCATTCGGTGGATCGCGACAGCTTGTGCGAAGCCCTGAGCAAGGCGCTGCCGCAGGCCGGCCGCAAGCTCGACCTGTTCGTGCAGATCAACACCGGCGAGGAGCCGCAAAAGGCCGGCATCGCCCCGCAGGACGCCGACGCCTTTCTGGGCGCCTGCCGGGAGCGCTGGGGGCTGAGCGTCAGCGGGTTGATGTGCATTCCGCCGGTCGATGAGGCGCCGGCGCCGCATTTTGCGCTGTGCGCCAAGATCGCCAGGCGCAACGGGCTGTCGAAACTGTCGATGGGCATGAGTGCCGACTTCGATATCGCGATTCAGTTCGGCGCCACCCATGTGCGGGTGGGGTCGGCGATCTTCGGTCATCGATAGAGCATTGCGGCTGTCAACCGATTGCGATCCTCGTCCGCGGACCGAGCCGCGCCAGCAGCCGCATGAGGTTCGGCCGGGTCATCGCCACGCAGCCGGCGGTCGGACCGAAATTGTCACGGGCCAGATGCAGGAAGACCGCGCTGCCGCGGCCGGCGATGCGCGGCCGGGTGTTGTGGTCGATCTCGATGATCAGGTCGTAGAGGTGATCGTCGCGCATCAGCCGGTCGCCTTCCCCTGCAGTCGATCGCCGGATCGGCCGGTTGTAGTGCCGGCTCGCCGGGTCTTCGCACCAGGCATCACCGGCGGTGATCGCCCGGATCGGCAGAGCGGTGCGCGGCCTGGGTCCGCGATCGGCGCGCCACCACAGCCGCAGCGGGCGAAACATGCCGCGCGGCGTGCCGCCGTCGCCCTCGCGCTTGTTGGCCAGAATGCCGCCGCGGCCGAGTGCGACCGGAATCACCCTCCCGCCAGCGATCAGCCAGCCGCGGCTGCCAGCGCCGGCGGCGCGGCGGACACGGACCAGCGGCACCGCTGCGGGCTGCGTCCATTGCTTCGATGGGGTTGATCTGGCTTGCTTTTTCATGAGTCCCCGGCAACGCTGGTAAGCATCATGGCGGCAAAATTCAGCCGCTGCAGTTAAATTCGGCAGAATCGATCCCTATCTGCTGATCTGCGATACAATCGCGCGTGATTTGCGAGCGCCCCCGGTCGGGAGCGGCGCATCGCCAGACGACGGAAGGACCGCGCCATGCCGAACGCCCGCAAGATCCTGATCGTGGACGACGACAACGATCTGCGCGATGCCCTGGTCGAGCAATTGTCGCTGCACGAGGAGTTCGAGGCGTCCGCGGTCGATACCGGCGCCAAGGGGGTGCAGACCGCCAAGGCGCTGTCGCCGGATCTGGTGCTGATGGACGTCGGGCTGCCCGACACCGACGGCCGCGAAGTGGTGCGGTCGTTGCGCAAGGGCGGCTTCAAGGCGCCGATCATCATGCTGACTGGCCACGATACCGATTCGGACACCATTCTGGGCCTGGAAAGCGGGGCCAACGACTACGTCGCCAAGCCGTTCAGATTTGCGGTTCTGCTGGCGCGGATTCGTGCCCAGCTTCGCCAGCACGAGGCGAGCGAGGACGCGGTGTTCGCGGTCGGGCCCTATTCGTTCCGCCCCGGCTCCAAGATGCTGACAGGCGCCAACGCCAAGAAGGTGCGGCTCACCGAGAAGGAAACCGCGATCCTGCGCTTCTTGTACCGGGCCGGACAGGCGCCGGTGTCGCGCGAGACGCTGCTGCAGGAAGTGTGGGGCTACAATTCCGG
>NZ_QPFS01000134.1:0-12854 GCF_010906995.1 Rhodopseudomonas sp. WA056
CGGTATGACCGACGGCTCCTATGACGGCGACGCGCTGTTCTTCTCGCGCGACATCGAAATCGACGGCGACATGGAAGCGGTGGTCGCGCTGCGCAATGCGATCGACGATTCCCGCGTCGACTTCCTGAAAGAGTCGGTGGCGTGGTTCGGCCCGCTGGCGGCGCCGATCGAACGGATCTTGCGCAGCCTGGTCGGCGCGCAACCCGGCTATCGCGAAGAGCTGGGTGTCGGAGGCGGAGGTTAGAGCATGGAACTGATCTGTCCCGCTGGTACGCCGGCGGCGCTGCACGATGCCGTCGCCGCAGGTGCCGATGCGATCTATTGCGGCTTCAACGACGAAACCAACGCGCGCAACTTCCCCGGGCTGAATTTCAGCCGCGAGGAGATGCGGGAGTCGATCGCACACGCGCATCGCTACGGCACCAAGGTGCTGGTCGCGATCAACACCTTCGCGCGCGCCGGCAATGTCGAGCTGTGGCAGCGCGCGGTCGACGATGCGGTCGAAGCGGAGGCCGATGCGGTGATCCTCGCCGACGTCGGCGTGATGGATTATTGCGCCAAGACCCATCCGGAGCAGCGGTTGCACGTCTCGGTGCAGGCGGCGGCCGCCAATCCGGATTCGATTCGGTTCTATGTCGACAGCTTCAACGCGCAGCGCGTGGTGCTGCCGCGCGTGCTCAGCGTGCAGGAAATCGCCGCAATCACCAAAGAGGTGAAGGTCGAGACCGAGGTCTTCATTTTCGGCGGCCTGTGCGTGATGGAAGAGGGGCGCTGCTCGCTGTCGTCCTACGCCACCGGCAAGTCGCCGAACATGGACGGTGTCTGCTCCCCGGCCGCCTCGATCCAGTATCGCGAAGAGAACGGGTCGCTGGTGTCGCGGCTCGGCGAGTTCACCATCAACAAATTCGCCAAGGGCGAGGCTGCGGCTTATCCGACGCTGTGCAAGGGCCGCTACCAGACCGACGAAGGCTGCGGCTATCTGTTCGAAGACCCGGCCAGTCTCGATGCCACCACGATGCTGCCGGACCTCCGCGCCGCCGGCGTCGCGGCGTTGAAGATCGAAGGCCGCCAGCGCGGCCGAGCCTATATCGAGCGGGTGGTGAAGACCTTCAAGGACGTGCTCGCTGCGCTCGACGACGGACGGCCGTTGCCGGTCGACGCGCTGCGCGGCCTCACCGAAGGCCAGTCCACCACCACCGGCGCCTACAAAAAGACCTGGCGCTGACAGCGTGGCGCCGACACCCGTCGGCGCCGAGTGATTTTTTCGCGAACCACCCACAGCGAGGCTACTCCCATGCAACTCACGCTTGGACCGGTGCTGTTCAACTGGAAGCCGGAAGAGTGGCGCGACTTCTATTTCCGCATCGCCGACGAAGCGCCGGTCGACACCGTCGTGGTCGGCGAGGTGGTGTGTTCGAAGCGTCAGCCGTTCCTCGAGGAGCACATCCCGGCGGTGGTCGAACGCCTTGCCGGCGCCGGCAAGAAAGTGCTGATGGGCTCGCTGGTGCTGATGTCGCTGCCGCGCGAGCGCAAGGCGATGGCCGAGCTCGCCGCCGACGACGGCTTCATGATGGAGGTCAACGACCTCTCTTGCCTCGGCATGCTCGGCGGCAAATCCCACGCCATCGGTCCGTTCGTGAACATCTACAACGAGTCGACCGCTGCGTATTTCGCCTCGCGTGGCGCCAGCCGGATCTGCCTGCCGCCGGAGCTGCCGCTGTCGGCGATCCGCAGCATCGCCAAGTCGCTGCCCAATGTGTCGTTCGAGGTGTTCTCGTTCGGCCGAGTGCCGCTGGCGATCTCGGCGCGCTGCTATCACGCCCGGCTCAACAAGCTCGCCAAGGACAACTGCAAATTCGTCTGCGAGCAGGACCCCGACGGTCTCGCCGTGACGACGCTCGATGACGAGCCGTTCCTGGCGATGAACGGCGTGCAGACGCTGTCCTACACCTGCGCCAGCCTGCTCGGAGATATCGACAAACTGAAGGACGCCGGCGTCTCCTCGATGCGGCTGTCGCCGCAGCAGTGCGACATGGTGGCGGTCGCCAAGCTGTATCGCGACGTGATCGACGGCAAGATCGCAGTGGCCGAAGGCGCGCAGAAGCTCGACCAGCTCTACCCGCTGAAGAAGTCCAACGGCTTCCTGTTCTCCAAGCCGGGTGCGGCGTTCGTCACCGACAGCGGTGACGTCCGGCGGATCGTGCCGGCGGCGTAAGCACGCGGACTAGTTGAGGTTCGGCGCCTCGCGGCACAAATAACCGTCACCCTCCGCGCAAGCGGAGGGTCCAGTACGGCGGTGCGCTGATCCGTGAAGCAAAGCTCTGGAATACTGGATCGCCCGCCTGCGCGGGCGATGACGACCCTTGGTGTGGCAATGCGGAGCACCGCGCTTCCACGTCATGCTTGGACTTGACCCGCCTGCGGGGCCGCAGCCCCTTCGGCGCGGCGAAGGCCCGCGCATCCATCGTGTGCGTCAGCGCGCTCAACAGCATCATGTGAAGAAGATGGATCGCCGGGTCGAGCCCGGCGATATCGACCGTTCAGGGGTAGCCGTTTGCGATCAGCGTCTGCTCAGCGCTTCAGGTCAGCGGCTTCAGGATCCGCGCGAGTTCGGCGTGGATGGTCTCGTTGCCGCACACAATGTCGCCGGTCTTGAGCACGTCGCCGCCGTTGATGTCGCCGACGGTGCCGCCGGCCTCGCGGATCATCACGATGCCGGCCGCGATGTCCCAGGGCGACAGGTTGCGCTCCCAGAAGCCGTCGAACCGGCCGGCCGCGACTGCGGCGAGATCGAGTGAGGCGGTGCCCATGCGGCGCAGGCCCGCGACCTTCGGCTGCAGCGCCGCCATCTCGCGCTGGTTCTGCGCGAAGTCGCCGCGGCCGATATGCGGCAGGCCGCAGCCGATCACACAGTCGTGGAGTTCGCGGCGATTGGCGACGCGCAGCCGCGTATCGTTGAGGAACGCGCCCTTGCCGCGCTCGGCGATGTACAGCTCCTCATTGGCCGGATTGTAGATCAGGCCTGCGATCATCGTCCCCTCGCGCTCGAGACCGATCGAAATCGCAAAGTGCGGGATGCCGTGCAGGAAGTTGGTGGTGCCGTCGAGCGGGTCGACGATCCAGCGATGGCTCTTGTCGGCGCCTTCGCGCGTGCCGCCTTCTTCGCCGAGGAAGCCGTAGCCCGGCCGCGCCTTCGTCAGATCCTCGTACAGCATCTCCTCGGCCCGCTTGTCGGCGCGTGACACGAAGTTCGCCGGGCCCTTCAGCGAGACCTGGAGATTCTCGATCTCGCCGAAGTCGCGCTTGAGGCTGCGGCCGGCGCGGCGCGCGGCCTTGACCATGACGTTGATGAGGGCGGAATGGATCATGGTCTGGTCTCGTGACGACCTGAAAACGGTCTGGTCGGAAGGGGATGTGTGGAGTTTGCGGCCGCAAGGGGTGCCCTTTGCGGCGGGCGGCGTCAACCCCGGATCATTTGCTGCCGCCGATCCAGGTGCGCGCCGCTTCTTCGGCCTTGGCGCGGTCCTCGGCCGACATCTGCGCCAGTGTCTGGTCGAGCAAGAGATCGCCCTTACCGGCGGTCTTGGCGACCAGATGCCATTTCATCGCCTCGTTGATGTCGCGCGGCGCGCCCTGTCCGGTGACCAGAACGTGGGCGAGACGGTTCTGAGCGATCGGGTTGTTGGCGCGTGCGGCCTTGCGCAGCAGCGCCACCGCGGCCGGTTCGTTCTTCGGAGTGCCGGTGCCGTTGTACAGCGCGATGGCATATTCGACCTGGGCCGGGACGTTGCCGGCGAGCGCGGCGGCCTGCAGCAGCCGCACCGACTGTTCGATGTTCTTAGCCACCCCGGTACCTTCCTTATAGAAGGTCGCGAGCGCGTACTGGGCTTCCGGATTGCCGGCGTCGGCAGACATCCTGAGCAACTCGGCGGCGCGCTTGACGTCCTGCGGGAAGGTCTGGCCGTCGAGATACAGCAGCGCCAGATTGTAGGCAGCCTTCGGCTCGCCGAGCTTGGCGGCCTGCGCCAGCCATTTGGCGGCTTCTTCGCGGTTCGGCGGACCGCCGCGGCCGCCCATGCGGGCCATCGCCAGCGCAAACATCCCCTCGCGATCGCCGAGATCGGCGGCGCGCGCGTACCATTCGACGGCTTTCTTGTAGTCGCGCTTGACCCCGAGGGCGTTGGCGTAAAGCTCGCCCAGCATGGTCATGGCCTTGGCGTCGTTGTCGGCGGCACGCTTCTGCGCCAGCTCGAACGCGGTCTTGTAGAAGCCGCGCTGATAGGCGCCGTACACCAGATCGACGTTGGGATCTTCGGCCGCGGTCGCGCCGCCACCCTCAGGAGTGGCCTTGGCGTCGGGTTTGTCGGCCGGCTTCTTGGCCTTGTCCTTCGCCTCGGTGGCGGGTGCCTTGGCCGGCGCCGGCGGCCTGGGCTTCGGCTTTTCCGGCTCCAGCGGCTTTGGGAACGGGTTGGGCCCGGACGGCGGCGACAGCGAGACTTGCGCCGCTGCGCCGGTGGCAAGCAGCAACGAAGCCGCAACAATCGCGAACGCGCGCAGCGCCTTCATCATCGAATCCAATGTGTCATTGCCGGGGGGCGGCGGCGAAGCCTTGGCGCAGCGCTTCGCCGGCGTCCGCCAGCGCGGCCGTGGGATCGTCGGCGCTCCAGATGAAGTCGCCCACCAGCACGAAATCGGCACCCGCTGTGGCGAATTGATGGACGTCGTCGCGGCTGGTCGCATAGCCGACGCAAGGCGGCTCGAACAATTCTGCCCACCAGTCCAGGCGCTCGGCAATCGCCTCGGCCGAAGGCCGGGTTCCGTCGGCGCCGGGCTCGCCGAACAGCACGTAGTCGGCTCCGGCTTCGCCGGCGATCATCGAATCATGGCGGGTTTCCAGTCCGCCGACCCCGGCGATGCGGGACGGCTGCAATTGCGGTAGCCATTCCTGCATCGCCTGGAGGCCGGACAGATGCGCCCCATCGGCGCCGCCGCGCGCCACCAGATCGGCGTGGCCCTCGACCAGCAGCGCCGCGCCGCCTGCCTGCACCACCAGCGCCACCGCCTTGATCCGCGACGTCAGGGTCCGCGGATCGGACGGCTCCAGCCGCAGCAGCACTGCCGCGACATCGGCCGCGGCGAGCAGCTTCGGCAGGGCCGCGACTAGGTGGGCGGGATCGGCGATCACCGGCGTCGCCAGATACAGGCGCGGCGCCGGACGCGATGGGGCAGGCTTGGCGTTCATTGCGGCTCAGGCGGCCTTCTTGGTTTCGAGCTCGGCGCTCCACTCGCCCTTGGCGGCGAGCGAGTTCATCCGGGCCCGGTGCGTGAATGCGGCCTGACCGGCCGCGACGTTGTCGGCCTTGCCCGACCACGCCTTCTGCGGCGCGGCCTGCAGGGCACGGCCGTACGAGAAGGTGAGGCCCCAGGGCAGGCCGCCGATCTTGTTCATGGCATCGAGATGCGCCGTCGCTTCTTCGTCCGACTGGCCGCCGGACAGGAAGGCGATGCCCGGAACCGCCGACGGCACGCAGGCCTTCAGCAGCTTCACGGTCTTCTCGGCGACTTCCTGCACCGACGCCTTCTTAGCCGATTTCTTGCCGGGCACCGCCATGTTCGGCTTCAGGATCATGCCTTCGAGGGCGACGCGCTGGAAGTAGAGTTGCTGGAAGGTTTCCTTCAGCACCCATTCGGTGACGTTGTAGCAGGTGTCGATGTCGTGGGCGCCGTCCATCAGCACCTCGGGCTCGACGATCGGCACGATCTGCGCCTGCTGGCACAGCGCCGCGTAGCGCGCCAGCGCGTGGGCGTTGGTCATGATCGCGGTGTGGGTCGGCACGCCGCGGGCGGTGTCGATATCGATCACCGCGCGCCATTTCGCGAAGCGGGCGCCCTGCTTGTAGTATTTGGCGAGCCGCTCGGCGAGCTTGTCGAGGCCGACCGTGATGGTCTCGCCCGGGCAGTTCGGCAGCGGCTGGGTGCCCTCGTCGACCTTGATGCCGGGAATGCTGCCGGCCTGCTCGATCAGCTTCACCAGCGGGGTGCCGTCGGCGGCGTTCTGCCAGATCGTCTCGTCGTACAGGATCACGCCGGAGACGTAGTCGCTCATCGCTTCCTTGGAGCGGAACAGCATCTCGCGATAGTCGCGGCGGTTGGTCTCGGTCGACTCCACCCCGATCACGTCGAACCGCTTCTTGATCGTCCCCGACGACTCGTCGGCGGCGAGAATGCCCTTGCCGGGCGCGACCATGGCGCGAGCGATCTGGTTCAAGTCAGCGAGGTTCATCGCGTCTCTCCTTTGGCTGTTCTTGTTGGTTCGGGAAGCCGTTCGGACAGCGTCTTAGACAATGCCGAGGAAGATGGCGAGGGCACGATTGACCGCGGCCATGTCGTCGTTGGAGAGGGAACCGATCACCGGGCCAGTCTTTTCGCGCGCGACCGTCGCGGCCTTGTCGACCATCACCATGGATCGCTCACGCAGGCCGTTTATCGAGGATGGTTCGATGATGACGCGGCATGGCTCGCTGTCGGTTAGATGGCTCGTGAGCGGGAGCACGGTGACCGAATTGAGGTGAGCATATCTATTCGACTGGACGATCAAAGCCGGCCGGGGCTTGCCGTAATCGCCACGCAGCGAAACGGTGATAAGATCTCCATAAGTCATTGCCAGTCGCTGAAGTCGCCGAGTTCCAGCATCCCTTCAAGCACACGAAGGCTCTCTTCGTCGGCATTGATGACTTCGACCGCGCGGGCGATCTGTTCTTGAAATTCGGGCGTGTCGACGTCCGGAACCCAGAGGGTGACCGGCTTCAGGCCCATGGCCCTCATCTTTTCGCGGTGACGGCGAACGCGTTCGGCACCCGTGCTGCGGGGCTCGGATGCTCCACCGGCAGCGGCAGGGCGCTTGCTCTTGGCAGGCTTATCGACCTTCTTGTCCATGCGAAGCCTCCCTCCGGAGCGTTACATGTAACGCAAGATAGGCTCCGGTGGAGGCGGTCGCAAGCCGGCGCCGCGCGGGGCGCCGGCGGTAGGGATCACTTGACCCGCAGCACTTCCACGCCCGGCAGCGGCTTGCCTTCCATCCACTCCAGGAAGGCGCCGCCGGCGGTCGAGATGTAGGTGAAGTCGTCGGCAACGCCGGCGTGGTTGAGCGCCGCGACGGTGTCGCCGCCGCCGGCGACCGACACCAGTTTGCCGGCCTTGGTCCGCTTGGCGGCATGCTTGGCGGCTTCGACCGTGCCCTTGTCGAACGGCGTCAGTTCGAACGCGCCGACCGGCCCGTTCCACACCAGGGTGGCGGCGTCGTCGATCGCGGCGTGGATGCGCTCGATCGAGCGCGGGCCGACGTCGAGGATCATGCTGTCCGGCGGGATTGCGTCGAGCCCATAGGCGAACGACGGCGCGTTGGCCTCGAAGTGATACGCCACGGTGGCGTCCACGGGGAGGATGATGGCGCAGTTGGCGGCCTCGGCCTTGTTCATGATCCGCAGCGCGGTTTCCGCCAGATCCTTTTCGCAAAGCGACTTGCCGACCTTGACGCCCTGGGCGTGCAGGAAGGTGTTGGCCATGCCGCCGCCGATCACCAGCGCCTGCACCTTGGTGACCAGGTTTTCCAAGAGATCGATCTTGCTCGACACCTTGGCGCCGCCGACGATCGCGATCACCGGCTTTGCCGGCGCTTCCAGCGCCTTGTTCAGCGCGTCGAGCTCGGCCTGCATGGTGCGGCCCGCATAGGCCGGCAGCTTGTGGCCGAGGCCCTCGGTCGAGGCGTGGGCGCGATGCGCGGCCGAGAACGCGTCGTTGACCCAGATGTCGCCGAGTTCTGCGAGCTTTTCGACGAACGCCGGGTCGTTCTTCTCTTCCTCGGGATGAAAGCGGGTGTTCTCCAGGCAGAGGATATCGCCGTCCGCCATCGCGGCAATCGCCTTCGCCGCCGGCTCGCCGACGCAGTCCTCGGCGAAGCCTACCGGCTTCTTGATGACGTCGGCGAGCGCGGCAGCCACCGGCTTCAGCGAGTTCTTGTCGTCGCGGCCCTTCGGCCGGCCGAAATGCGCCAGCAGGATCACCTTGCCGCCCTTGCCGGCGATCTCGGTGATGGTCGGCGCGACACGCTCCAGCCGGGTGGTGTCGGTCACCTTGCCGGAATCCATCGGCACGTTGAGATCGACGCGCAGCAGCACGCGTTGGCCTTTGACGTCGACATCGTCGAGGGTACGGAATGATTTGGTCATGATGAACCCTGTGTGTGGGGCCCATCCTTCGAGACGCCTCGCTGCGCTCGGCTCCTCAGGATGAGGTTTCCAAAGCGGCGAGGAGACGAGCTCCTCGCGCCAGACAAAGTCCTCATGGTGAGACCGGGCGAAAGCCCGCGTCTCGAACCATGAGTTCACAAGTATCAGGTCGTCAGATCAGCTTGCTCATCGCCACGGCGGTGTCGGCCATGCGGTTGGAGAAGCCCCATTCGTTGTCGTACCACGACATCACCCGAACCAGCGTGCCGTTCTGCACCTTGGTCTGGTCCATGTGGAAGGTGGACGAGTGCGGATCGTGGTTGAAGTCGATCGAGACGTTCGGCGCGTCGGTGGTGCCGAGAATGCCCTTCAGCTCCTGCTCGGCGGCGCGCTTGATCGCCTCGTTGATCTCTTCCTTGGTGGTGGCCTTCTTGGCGATGATCTTGAGGTCGACCACCGAGACGTTCGGGGTCGGCACGCGGATCGCGACGCCGTCGAGCTTGCCCTTCAGCTCCGGCAGCACCAGGCCGATCGCCTTGGCGGCGCCGGTCGAGGTCGGGATCATCGACATCGCCGCAGCGCGGGCGCGGTAGAGATCCTTGTGCATGGTGTCCAGCGTCGGCTGGTCGCCGGTGTAGGCGTGGATCGTGGTCATGAAGCCGGTCTCGATGCCGACGGTGTCGTTCAGCACCTTGGCGACCGGGGCCAGGCAATTGGTGGTGCACGAGCCGTTCGACACCACCATGTGGTCCTTGGACAGGGTCGCGTGGTTGACGCCGTACACGATGGTCGCGTCGGCGCCGTCCGACGGGGCCGAGACGAGGACGCGCTTGGCACCGGCGGTCAGCAGCGCGGCAGCTTTGTCGCGCGCGGTGAAGATGCCGGTGCACTCCATCGCGATGTCGACGCCGATGTCCTTGTAGGGCAGCGCCGACGGGTCCTTGATCGCCGTCACCTTGATCTTGCCGCGGCCGATGTCGATGGTGTCGCCGTCGACCTTGACCTCGAACGGGAAGCGGCCGTGGACGGAGTCGAAGCGGAGCAGATGGGCGTTGGTTTCGACCGGGCCGAGATCGTTGATCGCGACGACTTCGATATCCTTACGACCGGACTCGTAGATCGCCCGCAGAACGTTGCGGCCGATACGGCCAAACCCATTGATCGCGACCCGGACTGCCATCCAATTTCTCCTCGTGCTAATGATACTCAATTGTTGCGACGGAGTGGTCCTCCGTACTTGTGCGGTGTCATGCCCAAAATGCCGAGCAGTTGCAATCCGCTCGTTTGTGATTCAGATCAAAGCCTTACCGTAGGCGGCGCACGCATCGGCGGTGGGGTGCGCCACGTCGGACGGTTTGCGCGATCCTTAGTCGCTGCTCGCGACAGGCGCGAAATTAGGCGCTGATCCGCTGCCTGGCGGCGTCGGCCACCGCTTCCGCGGTGATGCCGAAATGTTTGTAGAGTTCTTTCGCCGGGGCACTGGCGCCGAAACTCGACATCCCGACAAAGCCGCCGTCCGGGCCGATGACCGCGTCCCAGCCGAACCGCACCGCCGCTTCGACCGCAACCTTGACCGGCGCGTCGCCGATGATTCCGGCCCGAGTGGCTTCGTCCTGGGCCAGCAGCAGGTCGAGTGACGGCACCGAGACCACCCGGGCCGCGATGCCCTGCACCTCCAGAAGTTTCTGCGCCGCAACGGCGATTTCGACCTCGGAGCCGGTGGCGAAGATCGACACCTGCGGCTTGCCGGGCGCCCGGATCAGCTCATAGCCGCCGGTGGCGCAGAGGTTGGCCTCGGAGGTCGCGGTCCGGACCTGGGCAAGGTTCTGCCGCGACAGCGCCAGCACCGTCGGGCCGGAGGTGTTCTCCAGCGCGAGCTGCCAGCATTCGGCGGTCTCTACCGCATCGGCCGGGCGGAATACCCGCATGTTCGGCATCGCCCGCAACGACGCGAGGTGTTCGACCGGCTGATGGGTCGGGCCGTCCTCGCCGAGCCCGATCGAGTCGTGGGTCATGATGTAAACCACGGGCACATGCGACAGCGCCGAGATCCGCATCGACGGCCGTGCGTAGTCGGCAAAGCACATGAAGGTGCCGCCCGCCGGCGCAAAGCCGCCGTGCATCGCCAGGCCGTTCATCGCCGCCGCCATGCCCATCTCGCGGATGCCGTAGTGGATGTAGCGGCCCGAGAAATCGTCCGGCGTGACGTCCTTGGCCTGTTTGACGCGGGTGTTGTTGGAGGGCGTCAGGTCGGCGGAGCCGAGCAGCAGTTCCGGTACCACCGGGGTCAGCGCTTCCAGCGCCAGTTCGCTGGCCTTGCGGGTCGCGATGGTCTGCGGCTCGGTGACCAATCTGTCTTTCAGGGCGCGGATCGCATCCGCAATCGCCGCCGGCCGCTTGCGATCAATCACCCGGCGCCTGAAATCGTCGCGCTTGTCCGCCGGCAGCGCCTCGAGCCGGGCCAGCCAGTCGGCGCGGGCCGTGGCGCCCTGCTTGCCGACATTGCGCCAGGCACCGAGCACGTCGTCGGGGATCTCGAACGGGCCGTAATCCCAACCGAGCGCCTTCTTGGCGCCGGCCAGTTCCTCGGCGCCGAGCGGCTCGCCATGGGCCTTCGAAGTGCCGGCCTTGTGCGGCGCGCCGAAGCCGATCGTGGTCTTGCAGGCGATCATGGTCGGCCGGTCGGAGGTCTGCGCCTTGCGGATCGCATCGGCGATCGCCTTGTGGTCGTGGCCGTCGATCCGGAACGAATTCCAGCCGTGCGCCTGGAAGCGCGCAACCTGATCGACATTGTCGGTCAGCGACAGCGGACCGTCGATCGAGATGCCGTTGTCGTCGTACAGGAAGATGAGCTTGCTCAGCCTGAGATGCCCGGCCAGCGCGATCGCCTCGTGGCTGACGCCTTCCATCAGGTCGCCGTCCGAGCACAGCACATAGGTGTAGTGATCGACGATGTCGCCGAACTCCGCCTGCAATAGCCGCTCCGCCAGCGCTGTGCCGACCGAGGAGGCCACACCCTGGCCCAGCGGACCGGTCGTAGTCTCGACCGAGGAGGTGATGCAGTTCTCAGGGTGGCCCGGGGTCCTGGAGTCGAGTTGGCGGAAATTTTTGATCTGATCCAGCGTCATCTCCTCGTTGCCGGTCAGGTACAGCAACGCATAGAGCAGCATCGAGCCGTGGCCGGCGGAGAGGATGAAGCGATCTCGATCAGGCCAGTGCGGGTCGGCCGCATCGAACTTCAAGAACTGCGCCCACAGTACGGTCGCGACGTCGGCGGCGCCCATCGGCAGCCCGGGATGGCCGGATTTGGCCTTCTCCACCGCATCCATCGCCAGCGCCCGGATTGCGTTTGCCATACGGGAATGATCGAGCTGCGCCATGATGTCCGCCTGAGTATTGAAGTTGCCGGTGTTCCGGGAGAATCGGAACGTGCCCTGCCTCCATGGCAAGGCGATGAACAGAACAGATGGGGTCGAATGGCTCCGAAGCCAGTTCGGTATGGCACCCGATACCGCAAAAGCGAGCGCGGCGTCCCGGAACTGGCGCCAATGCGGGCGCTTTGCAGTGCATAGTTCAGCGGCAGCGTTGCGCTCGGCTTCCTCGCCACGTAAATTTCGCGCTCTAAAGGCTTGTTCAATCGTGGCTTTTGTTAGGGGTCGGCAAGGCCTCGGGTGTGGGAGATTGCGAGGGGGCGCGCAACGAGCATGACGGATCGTCCTGCCCACGGTTCCATCGCTACCGATCAGGCGCCGGCCGAGATCGTCGCCGCGGCGCGTCGCCTTGCCGCGGCGCTCGAAGCGCTGGAAAGCGCGGTGGAGCGCCGGGCCGAGGCCGACCGCGACGAGGACGAACTGGCGTCGCGGATCCAAGCGCTCGGCGCCGACCGCTCGCGGCTCGCGGACGAGCTGGACGGTGCGCTGGTTCGCAGTCGCAAGCTTGAGCGGGTCAACCGCGAAATCGCGCAGCGGCTGGATGTGGCCATCGTCACCATTCGCCAGGTGCTCGACACCCCGGCGGGAGACCCGCAACCGGCCGAGGAGGAGTCATGAGCTCGAGCGACTCCGCAGGCTCAGCCAACCACGTCAGCGTCACCATCAACGGCCGGCAATATCGGATGGCCTGCGAGCCGGGCCAGGAACCGCAACTGCTCGGGCTCGCTGAGAACCTCGAGACGCGGATTCAGAGCCTGCGCGGCCGGTTCGGCGAAATCGGCGATGCGCGGCTCACCGTGATGGCCGCATTGATGATGGCCGACGAACTGCTCGACGCTCATGGCCGCATCGCCGCCCTGCAGCAGGAAGTGGAAGCGCTGCGCAACGATCGTGCGGCTTCGCTGGATCGCACGGTGACCACCAACCGCGCCGTCGCCGCCGCGCTCAACAGCGCCGCCGAACGCATCGAACGCACCACCCAAGTGCTCAACCGCACCATCGGCGGCGGCATCGCGATCGGGTAGTTGATCCCACGTCATTCCGGGGCGCGCGTGAAACGCGCGAACCCGGAATCTCGCCGTGATGACATGCGGGCTGCGCAACAACTCCAGAGCAGTTCTTCTTTTCATCGAATCAGAGTTGATCCGCACCGCCTGCCACACGCACAACCTCATGGTGAGGAGGCGCGTAGCGC
>NZ_QPFS01000135.1:0-12831 GCF_010906995.1 Rhodopseudomonas sp. WA056
GTGTCCTTCAAGGTCGGTCGGCTGACCACGATCGGTCTGGCCGCCAAGAACGCCATCCTGATCATTGAATTCGCCATCGCGCGGCAGCAGGCGGGGCTGGGATTGCACCGCGCCACTTTGCTCGCCGCGCGGCAGCGGCTGCGGCCGATCCTGATGACCTCGTTTGCGTTCATCCTCGGCGTCGCGCCGCTGGTCGTCGCCAGCGGCGCCGGCTCGGCGGCGCAGAATTCGATCGGCATCGGCGTGATGGGCGGCATGCTGGCGGCGACCGTGCTGGGCATCTTCTTCGTGCCGCTGCTGTTCGTCTTGGTCCGGCGTGTGTTCAAGGGCGCGGCCGGCACTGAGATCGCCGTGAGCCCGACCCCGCCCACGGCGTTCGGCCTTTCAGCCCCGAAAGACACGTGAGCAGAGCAATGATGCAAGCACGAACCCCGATGATGCGGCCGCGCCGATGGCTCGCGCGTTGCCGGAGAGCCGGAGTGCTGCTCGCCGCGTCCGCATCGCTGGCCTCGATAGCCACCGCGTTGAGCGGGTGCGCCATCGAGATTCCCCTGGACTCTGCAAAGACGCCACCGCCCGCGCAGGCGCCTGAGAAACCCACGACACCGGCGAAGCCTGCGGTCGCGCCGTCGTTTGCGACGCTGATGATTCTCGCCGCGGTGTTGCTGGGCGGATGCGCTGTCGGTCCCGACTATCGGACGCCGCTTCTCGCGACGCCCGCGCAGTGGAGCCGGGCCGGCGTCGCGACCCCTGCGCCGCCCGTGTTGCCACGCTGGTGGACTCGCTTGCGCGATCCGACCCTGGATCGGCTGGTGGTCGAGGCAGTGGACGGCAACCTTGATGTTGCGACGGCGAGCGCGCGGGTGCGCGAGGCGCGGGCGAACTATCGGCAGGCGGTGGGCGCGTTGCTTCCGACGATCACCAACAGCGACTCGGCCCGGCTGGCAAAGGGGACGGGGGGGACGTCGGCGGCACCCGGCGGTCTCAACCTCGGCGGTCCGTCGTCGTTGCTGGGATCGGACGGCACCTCCGGTTTGTATCAGGCGGGGTTCGACGCGAGCTGGGAGCTCGATCTGTTCGGCGCCAACCGCAGGGCCGTCGAGGCTGCGGCCTACGGCATCGATGCTTCGGACGAAAATCTGCGCGCCGTGTTGCTGACGCTGGTCGGCGACGTCGCGTCGAGCTACGTCGAGGCGCGCGCCTATCAGGCGCGCATCGCGCTTGCCCATCGCACCGCGCTGTCGCAGGACGAAACCACCACGATCACCCGCAACCGCCTGGCCGCGGGCACCGCGTCGGCCGTGGACCTCGCCACCGCCACCGGACAGGCGGCGGCGACGCGCGCCGCCATTCCCGCGCTCGAGACGGCCTACGCCCAAACCGTGCACCGGCTGTCGGTGCTGACCGGACGGCCGCCGGCCGCGCTGTCGGCACTTCTGGCGCGGCCGAAGCCGATCCCGGCGCCGAAGCTGCCGGTGCCGACGGGGATTCCGGCCGACGTTCTGCTGACGCGGCCTGATGTGCGGCTTGCGGAGCGCCGCTACGCGCAATCCACCGCCCGGATCGGGCAGGCCGAAGCGGCGCTGTATCCCAGCGTCAGCTTGACGGGAAACATCGCAACCTCCGGCACCAAGCTCGGCGATCTCGGCAGAAATTCGTCGATCAGCTGGTCGCTCGGTCCAACCCTGCGGGCTGCGGTGGAGATCGCACAGGCGCAGCGTGATCAGCAGTTTCTGGCCTACCAGGCGTCTGTACTCACCGCGTTGAAGGACGTCGAAGACGCGCTGGTGTCGCTGAGTAACGAGCGCGCGCGAAGCCGAATTCTCACGACATCGACCACGGCCTATCGGCAGGCCGCGAGCCTGTCGCAGTCGCTGTATCGATCCGGATCGTCGAGCTTTCTCGACGTGCTGACCGCCGAGCGATCGCTCTACAGCGCCGAAGACGCGTTGCTGCAGAGCCGGGTCAAGACCGTCTCGGACTACATCGCACTGAACAAGGCGCTCGGCGGTGGATGGGACGGCGAGGTCGATGCGCTGACGCCGGAGGTGATCGACGTCGACACCGGACCGCATCCGGCCGGTCCGATCACGCATCGGCGGGCGGCTTTATGAGTGAGACGATTGGGAAACTTAGGTCGACAATGCAGGAGACGAAGCAATGAAATTGGACGAGGCAAATCGTGTCATCCTGGTCCCGGTGCAGGAAGCGGAGCTGAAGGAGTTCCAGCTCGGCCTGCAGGACGCGTTCGCGGCCGGGTTCACAGCCGCATTCGGAACGGCGCCGGAAGGTCCGATCCCGTCGGATGCAGAGCTCGGCGATTTCTTCCATGCGCCGGGGGCGGTCACGTATCACGTCGTGCTCGACGGCGCGCGAGTCGGCGGGGTGGTGCTGACGATCGACGCCACCACGCATCGCAATTCACTGGATCTGTTCTTCGTCGCCACCGAACATCACGGCAAAGGCATCGGCTCCAGAGCGTGGCGCGCGATTGAAGCGATGTATCCCGATACACTGGCGTGGGAAACGCACACGCCGTATTTCGAGAAGCGCAACATCCATTTCTACGTCAACAAATGCGGCTTCAAGATCGTCGAGTTCTACAACGTTCATCACCCGGATCCGCATCAGGAGACTCGGGAAGGAATCCCGGGCGGCGAATCCTTCCGGTTTCAGAAGGTGTATGCCGACCAATCGTCGCATTAGGGTGAACGGTGACGAATGGCGCTTCTCGGGCTGCGTGCAGTTCTTCATACCGGCTCCGTCTCCGGCTTCTGCGAGGATCGCACACAGCGTATTGTCAGCGCCGCCGGGCCGCACGATCCGTCCGGCGCGATGATCGCATCAGCCGCCGTCGAAACGACCTTGGAAACAACTTGATGAACGGCTCTTCCCCCGATCAAATGTGCGGTCAGTTTCGCGCGCGGCTTCGTTCGACATGTCCCAGACGGCAACGGACCATTCTTCTACCGAAGACCCTGATCGCTGGTACTGCACCAATATGGTGGGCGTGCCGGTCGGTCTGATCGGCTCGACGGCGTTCAATCGCTGCCTGCGGCGGATCACCATCCATGGCACGCGAGAGACCCATCCGGGACTGTTCCGGCTGCTGGCCGCCTGCGAGTATCCGGCGACCGCCGCCGAGGTGTTCGAGCATTACATGGAGCTCGAGTTCGGCCTCGCGGCGGGAGCCCAGCCGTCTGCCCCGGCGCGGCATCCGACCAGCTATCTCGATCTGCTGCGCGGCTGGGGCGTCGAATCCGACTGCCCGAAGGCGGCGGTGCTGAAGGGCTGGGTCGAGAGCCGGTTCGGCTTGGTGCCGACCTTCCACAAGCAGCGGCTCGGGCTGTTTCCGTCGGCGGCGTGGGCGACCTATCTGCAGGAGAAGACCGACGCCCGCTTTCACAACAATTGCATCTTCCAGCAGTTCGACCTGCTGTACGAATATTGCCAGTGGAGCATCCGCCGCTTCAAGACGCCGGGCCCGCGCTTCGTCCGGCTGTGGCGCGGCACCAACGATGTCGAGCAGCAGCTCGTCGAGGGCGACGCGCATCACCGGCTGTGCACGCTGCGGCTGAACAATCTGGTGTCGTTCAGCGATTCCAAGGAGCGCGCCGAGGAGTTCGGCGATTGGGTGCTGGAGACCGAGGTGCCGACGGTGAAGCTGTTGTTCTTCCCCGGCCTGCTGCAGCGCCAGGTGCTCGGCTATGAAGGGGAGTTTCTGGTGATCGGTGGAAACTACAAGGTGCGGGCGTATCACGGATGGTTTTGAGGGCCGTTGTGCAGGATATCGTCCCGGTTCGGTGATGGCCTATCAACGAGTCATTCCGGGGCGCTCGCGCCAGCGAGCGAACCCGGAATCTCGGCCACGCAGAATAACCTCGGGATTCCGGGTTCGCGGCCTTTGGGCCGCGCCCCGGAATGAGTGCGAAGGTGGACGTGATCAATCCGTCTCGCCGGGTTGCTCGGGGCGCGGTTCGCCGAAGCCGTAGGCTTTGCCCTTGATGCTGTCGATGTCGATCCGGATCACCTTGGTGATGCCGAGCTTTTCCGCCGGGTAGTCGAACTTGCGGTCGGTGAATCGGCTGACGATCAGGTCGAGCGCTCGGGTCTTCTCGGCGAAGTCATCGACGAAACTGGCGCGGCCGAATCCGATCACGGTGCGGTGCTGGGCTTCGAAATCGCAGGCGGCGTCGGCGGTCACGACGCCGTGCTCGGTCGTCACCTCGAAGCAGACGCGGTTGTTGGTCTTGAGAATCTCGATCTTGGTGCCGGCGCTGGCCGAATGGACGTACAGCGCCTTGCCGTCGAAGCCGTAGAACACCGGCACCAGGAACGGCACATTGTCCCGCGCCAGCGCCAGATGCAGCACCTTGTCGCTGGCCAGGATCGCGTCGATCTCGGTGCGGTCGGTGATTTCGCGGCTTCGCCGCCGCATCGGTCGGGCCAACAGGTCGGAAGCGGGTTCTGTCATTCCAGGTCTCCTAGATGCGCGGCGCTCCGGCTTTGCCGATGCCGCTGGATCGGATTGTCAGCAGGCGCAGGACAGTTTCGAGGCCAGCGCCTTGATGTCGGTGTTCATCTTCGGCACCGGATAGCGCGCTTGCACGGACGGGCAGGCTTCGAGCGCCGTCATGGCCTGCGCAGGCAGGCCGCGAGTGCGTGCACCGGCGAGGATGAAGTCGAGATAGTCGCGGCTCGGCGGCTGTTGCGGCCCCATCTCGGTCTTGCGGTGAAACAGCGCGTCGAGCACCTGGCCGCTCGCGTCGATCACTTCGACCGGGTAGTGGAAGTACGATCCGCCGCCGTCGAGCTTGACGCCCTGCCAGGCATCGAAGCGATCGAGCTCGGTGGCCGACAGCTCGTAGACCACGCCCCACACCTCTGCGCCGGGCTCGTCCACCAGGGTCTCGAGGCCGCTGTCCCAGATCTCCGAGTGGCCGTGGAAGCCGAACCTGTAGCCGGGCAACCGCGCGATCGCGCGGATCTTCGGCTGGCACAGCCGCACCATGATGTGCTCGGGGTTCAGCGTCGCCCCATAGGCGAACAGCGGCGTGGTCGGACGGCGGGCCGGCTTGGCGCGCGGGGCGGTCGGGAGCGGCGTGGTGAGCGTCGGGGTCATGTCGCGTCTGCCTGTGGTTTCGGGGTGATGGTGGCGGCGACGCCGAGGCCGGGCAGCTCCATGATCTCGGCGTCCATATCGAGCGCGCGCATCGCGCGGGGAAACCAGCGCGGAATGTGATCGCAGACGAGATCGAGCTGCCGGAACGGCGTGCCGGTGAGGAACGGGATCAGGATGTCCCAGGAGTTCAGGCCCGGATCGTCCCGCAGCAGCCGCACCAGATCGAGCCGGAAGTGACCGCTGTCGTCATCGCCGATCAGTACCGGCTTGATCTCGTCGAGATCGCTGTCTGCACCGCCCTGACGATGGCGCCGTCGGCGCGAGCGTCGTTCGGCGCGGGAAGCCTTGGTGCTCTGTTGCGCGCGCTCGTTCTCCTTGCGGGCGATGGTGTCGAGCTGGGCGAACAGCGGACCGTGCGACTGCCAGGTCTGCACGCCCATCTCCTGCAGCAGCGAATTGACGACGCCGCGCACGCTCCTGGAGAGAAACAGCCGGCAATCATCCAGTTCGGGGACCATCGCGGCGAGCGAGGCGTGGATCTGGGCAAGCCCATCGTCCGGTCGCACCGCGAAACGGATCGTCTTGCGGACCTTCCAGACTTCGCCCTGCTGCTCGAACAGCAGGATCACGCCCTTGTCCGAGACCTTGGCGATCTCGCCCTCGGCGTCGACGTAAGCTGCGATCTTCATCGGTTGTCTCGCGGCCGTCAGGAGAAAGAAGAGTCCGGCGACGGACATGGCAAACCGTCGCCGGACCAGATCATGACCGTGGTCACCACACGTTCAGGATCCATTCGCGGTTCTTCTTGACCTCCATGTCGCCAAACAGCGTGTTGGCCATCTGTTCGGCGAGCCAGGTTGCGCCGGCGTAGCCGACCACGGGATAGCGATACAGGCCGGCGCGGTCGTAGGTCGGGAAGCCGACCCGCAGCATCGGGATGTTGTAGTCGATCGCGACGAACCGTCCCTTGGAGTGGCCGAGGATCAGGTCGAGTTCGAGGCCGTTCTTGATGCGGTCTTCGAGTTCGAACAGATCGGCGTTGGTGATGATCTCCATCGGGTAGTCGACGTTGTCCTTCAGCGCCGCGATCCGCGGGTCGTTGGCGTAGCCGGCGTTCTCGTCGCCGAGCAGCAGCAGCACCGGCTTCATGCCGAGATCGAGGCAGTATTCGGCGAGACCGAGCACGAGATCCGGGTTGCCGTAGATCGCCACCTTCTTGTCGGCCAGGAACATGTGGGCGAGGTCGGTGATGGCGTCGAGCGCGACGCCGCGCTCCTTGACCAGCGATTCCGGGATCGGCTTGCCGGTCATGTCCTTGACGTTACGCAGGAAGGTGTCGGTGTTGCGGATCCCGATCGGGGTCGGGCCGATCACCGCCGGCACGTCCCAGCGGGTCTGCAGCCAGGTCGCGGCCTGGCCGCCTTCGTAGCGGTTGAGCGCGATGGTGCCTTGCGCGTCCGCAGTCGCAGTCAGCTCGGCAATCGTGGTCGAGCCGTGTGACACCGCGCTCTTGTCCGGCATCAGCGGACTATCGAAGCTCTCGATCTCGAACAGCACGTTGGCCTCGACCTGCATTTCGGCCAACAGATGCTTGAGCTCCTTGACGTCGCCCGGATTGACCCAGCCGGTGATCAGATTGATCTTCAGGCTCGGCTTGTCCTTCTTGGAGAAGTGCTTGACGAAGTCGCGCACCGCGACGTCGTAGCCCGTCACCATGCTGCCGACGAAGCTCGGGCAGTGGATCGGGATCAGATGGACCTCGCGGTCCGGATACTTCACATCGAGCAGCTCTTCCTGCAGCTTGGTGACGACGCCGTCGACGTCGTCGCCGATCACCTCTGTCGAGCAGGTGGTGATGATCGGCACCACCTTGACGTGGGGATAGCGCATCAGCAGCACGTCGACCGCTTCCTCGACGCGGTCGAGCGCGCCGAACACCGCGCCGTCCTCGTGTACCGAGGACGAGGCGATTTCGAAGCTCTCCTTCAGGTGCTGCGAGATCAGGAGGCGGACGAACATCACGCAGCCCTGGCCGCCGTGGACGATGCCGATGCAGTCCTTGATGCCGATCGAGGCGTATTGCGCGCCGGCCGGCTGGCAGGTGAAGATCGGATTGATGGTGCCGATCCGGTCCTTCGGCTTGAATTGACAGTTCATGGCGAGGGTCCAATCAATAGTGCTTGTCGGTCAGCTCTTCATTGAGCGAGCCGGTGACGGTGAGATAGTCGATACGGGCGTGCAGCTCCTTCATCAGCGCCTTGATGTCCTCTTTGGACATCTCGGCGAGCCACGGGCAGGTCGCCTGATAGGCGCGCTGCAGCGTCACCGAATCGACCCAGTAGCAGCGGTCTTCCGGCGTCTGTGGCGTGAAAGGCTCGCCGGCGAGCAGCTTGGCGGCGATGCCGAGGATGCCCTCGTTCTGCCGCTTGCGGTCCCACGTCCGCGAATGGAACTGCCAGAGGCAGTTCTTCATGACCCAGTCGACCATCTGGTCGACCCGGGCCTTGGTAACGTCGTCGAGTGCCTCGTAGGCGGCGAGCGAGGCGGCCGCCGCGGCGGCGTCGGCCGGGAACGGATGCTCCGAGGTGACTTTGTAGGTGATCTTGGTCATGGGGCTCTCGTCTCACTCGGCCGCTTCGGCTTTGACGATCGGGGTGAAGTAGGGCGGGTTCTTCTTGCGCAGGTCGGCGATGATGTCGTCCTTGCCGGTGTAGCGACGAAGGCTCTCCGACTTGGCGATCTCCTCCGGCAGATGCGCGTCCGACAGCATGCGCTGTGTGACGAAGCCGCGATCGGTCGGGATCTCGTCCTTGCTGATGTCGAGCCCGGAGAGCTGGTGCATCGGCGAGTAGATGCCGTTGTAGATGTCGCGGGCGAACCGCACCCAGCCTTCGAAACCCTTGTACGGGCCGTTGTGATAGGCGTGGGCATTGAGGTACGGAACGCGGACCTTCTTGGCGACTTCGCCGGGGCGCTTGCCGGTGAAGATGATGTCGGGCTGCAGCTTCTCCAGCGCCTCGAGTCCTTCCAACTCGTTGGGATCGTCGATCGCCAGCGCATCCTCGCCGCAGCGCGCGATGCCCTTCTCCATGTCGCCCTGGTGGCCGAACTTGGTGTAGACCGAGACGACCTTGACGCCCATTTCCTCCTCGATAACGTGCGCCCAGTGCCACAGCTTGGAGCCGCCCGGCCACAGGCAGACCTTCTTGCCCTTCAGCCGTTCCTTGTACCAGTCGAGTTCCGGCTTCCAGCGCGCGGTCTCCTCGGCGATGATCGCTTCGGCGCGGTCCTCGATGCCGAAGAACATGCCGATCTTGCGCAGCGACTGCGACAGCGGTTCGAAGCCGAAGCCGTCGATATCGAGCCGCGGAATGCCGTAGCGCACCCGCAGCTCGTTGCAGATGTATTCGGCGGAGCGGGCGCATTCGAGCACGTTGAGATGCGCACGGTGCATCGCCCGCAGGCCGTCATAGGTGCCGTTGCCGGTGAAGGTCGACAGCACCTGGATGCCCATCCGGGTGAAATAGTCGAGCATCACCTCCTGGTCGCCCTGGATGTTGTATTCGCCGACATAGTTGATGACGTAATCCGAGGTGATCTCCGGCTCGACCGTGCCGACCTTGTCGTTGATCCAGGCGATGTTGATCTTGTGGTGGCCGCCGGACTGGCTCGGGCCGCCGAAGCCGGGCGAGTTGCAGGTGAAGATGTCGACGTCCGGCATCTCCTCCATCACCTCGGCGGCGACCGCGTTGATGTCGTCGCCGATCAGCGCGGTGGCGCAGGTCTGGTAGATCGTCATCCGCTTGATGTCGGGGCAGGCCTTGAATGCCTCGATGATGTTCTGCTTCAGCAGGCCCTCGGCGCCGAACACGATGTGCTTTTCGCGGACGTCGGTGGCGAAGGTGTATTTGAGCTGGAAGTTGTTGTTGTCGGAGATGTAGCGCTTGGTCTGCCAGGTGTCGTAGGTGCAGCCGACGGGTCCGTGACTCATGTGAATCACGTCCTTCATCGGCGTGCCGATGACGTGCTTGGCGCCGCAATAGGCGCAGCCGCGCTCGGAGATCGATCCCGGGATGGTGTTGAGATAGCCGAGCGGCAGCGCGGTGGCGAGATTGTCGCCGGTGCCCTTGGTGACGGCGTGCTTCTTACGTTCGGGGAGACACTTCGAACAGTCGAACTCGTGATATGGCATCTTGTTGTCCTCGTGCGGGAAGTACGCCGTCAGGCGCGGGGAGCGCAGATCAGTCCATCAGGCCGTACTTCACGACCATCTTTTCGAGTTCGTCCATCGTCAGCGGCTTCGGAATCACGAAGTCCTTGTTGTCGATGATGGCCGAGCCGAGCTGCTTGTATTCGAGCGCCTGATCGGCCTCGGGATCGAACTCGGTGACGGTCTTCTTGTTGAACTCGGCCTTCTGCACGATGTTGTCGCGCGGCACGAAGTGGATCATCTTGGTGCCGATCGCCGCGGTGAACTCTTCGAGAAATTCGCGCTCGCCATCGACCTTGCGGCTGTTGCAGATGATGCCGCCGAGCCGCACGCCGCTCTGCTTGGCGTATTTGACGAGACCCTTGCAGATGTTGTTGGCGGCGTAGATCGCCATCATCTCGCCGGAGGCGACGACGTAGACTTCCTGCGCCTTGCCGTCGCGGATCGGCATCGCGAAGCCGCCGCACACCACGTCGCCGAGCACGTCGAAGAAGATGAAGTCGAGATCGTCGGTGTAGGCCTGGTTGGCCTCCATCAGGTCGATCGCGGTGATGACGCCGCGGCCGGCGCAGCCGACGCCCGGCTCGGGTCCGCCGGATTCGACGCAGCGGATGTCCTTGAAGCCGCTCTTCACCACGTTCTCGAGCGTCACCTTCTCGGCGCCGAGGGTGCGCAGCGTGTCCATCACGGTGTCCTGCGGCTTGCCGCCGAGGATCAGGCGGGTGGAGTCCGCCTTGGGATCGCAGCCGTGAATGAAGATGTTCTTGTCGTGATAGAAGGCGAGCGCCGCCGCCGTGTTCTGCGTGGTCGTCGACTTGCCGATGCCACCCTTGCCGTAGATCGCCACCTTGCGGGTCATGGTCCGAAGCTCCTGCGATGAATTGACGGGACGATGAGTGATCCATCGCCTCGCCATCCTTAAGAGCAACGGACGTGCCAACGCGTGCGCAATGCGTGGCGCGGAATCGGAAGTACGCGAAGGGGCAAAACCGCGCGCGAGCCGCGATAGAGGGGTGCTAAGCGTTCGCATACATCCGGGATGATGCGACAATGGAGTCCGGCGCGGGAGCGTCGAGAACGTCCGTGGAATAGCGCGCTGCGAAGGACGGCGACGACGATCCGAACAGTTTGCGAGAGAGGACGGTCTCAGGTTTCGTCAGGAGCGGCGATGGAAATGTTCTGCCTGCGTAAGTTCTGAAAGAGGCGTGACGCCAGCCGTAACTTCCTGACCTTCTGTCCCGGGCGCGGCGAAAGTGACGTCGGGCGTAAATTCCAATCCCAAGAGTTACGCGAGTGTCGACTCCACCGGAGTTCTGCGCCAACGCAAAACGGCGGCTCATCAGAGCCGCCGGCGGAAATTCAAACGCACAGGGCGATCAGACGTCAGCTCCGTGGGTGGAGCCCGGCGGTGCGGAACGTCTTGTAGGTGAGGCCGTGCCGGTCCATGCGCAGGCCGAGCATCCGGCGCGTCAGGCCGAGCGCCGTCGCGGCCTGACCGACATTGCCGCTCGACGCTTTCAGCGCTTCCACGATCATTTCGTATTCGACCGCGGTGACGCGGTCTTCCAGCGTGCCGCTGAAGCCGGTGCCGGTTTCGGTCGGCGTCTGCAGCGACGGCGGCAGGTCGTAGCCGTGGATCACGCCTTCCTCGGCCAGGATCACCGATCGTTCGATCACGTTCTCCAGCTCGCGGACGTTGCCGGGCCAGTGATAGCTCATCAGCATGTTGATCGCCGGGGTCGAGATCCGTCTGATCGGCTTGCCGATTTCGGCCGAATAGGTGGTGACGAAGTGGTCGGCGAGGGTGATCACGTCGGAGCCGCGATCGCGCAGCGGCGGGATGGTGATCGGGAATACGTTGAGCCGATAGAACAGATCTTCGCGGAAGGTGCCGGCCGCGACCATCTCGGCAAGGTTGCGGTTGGTGGCGGCGATGATCCGGACGTCGACCTTGACCGATCTGGCGCCGCCGACCCTTTCGAACGTCCGTTCCTGCAGCACGCGGAGCAGCTTGGCCTGGGTCGGCAAGCTGAGCTCGCCGACCTCGTCGAGAAAGATCGTACCGCCGGAGGCTTGCTCGAAATAGCCCTTGTGGGTGGCGACCGCGCTGGTGAAGGCGCCGCGCTCGTGGCCGAACAGTTCGCTTTCCGCGAGCGCTTCCGGCAGCGCCGCGCAGTTCGCCTTGATGAAGGGGCCGTCGGCGACCGGACTGTTGTAGTGCAGGGCGCTCGCCACCAGCTCCTTGCCGACGCCGCTTTCGCCGAGCAGCAGCACGGTGGCTTTGGTCGAGGCCACCTTGTGCACCATGGCGTAGACGTCCTGCATCGGCTTGGAATTGCCGATGATATTGGCCGGGCGAAACCGCTGCTTCAGCTCGCTTTTCAGCCTACGGTTCTCGGCTTCGAGCCGTACCTTGTCGACGTTCTCGATCAGATAGAGTTCGACCGCCGGCGCGATCAGCGAGGCGACCATGGCGAGCAGCTCGGCGTCCTGCTTGAGCAGCCGCTGGTTCATATAGACGCGCTCGGCGCAGATCGTGCCGAGCACCTTCTGCGCGAGCACGATCGGTACGCAGAAGAACGCCAGCTTGTCCTGTTTGCGGCCCTTGTGGGCGCGGGTGCGATCGAGAAAGTCCGGGCTGTCGATCACCCGCGGGATGATGATCGGCTTGCCGGTCTCGACCACCTTGCCGGTGATTCCCTCGCCGGGCGCATAGATGCCGCGGCCTTTTTCCTCGTCCGTCAGTCCGAAACTGTCGTGGATGAAGATCGCGTCGGAGCGGTGGTCGTACAGCATCATCACGCCGCGCTGCATCCGCATCTGCTGGCGCATGCCGTCGAGCACGATCGACACCAGCGTGGCGAGATCGGCGTTCTGTGTCAGCACCTGATTGATGCGAAACAGGATCTGCAGCACGTTGACCCGGCACTCGCCGGTAAAACAGTGGGTGAATTCGTCGACCAAGCCCTCAGGCTCGGCGTGTCGATCGACATCGAGCGCGGTCATGCACGATGCTCCTTGCGGCGGATAGCGATGACGGGAGAGGGCGATCGGCGGCGGCACGAAGCGACGGCAGTGAGAATGATCGCGATCCAGCGCGTGCTTGCGATCGGCATGGACGAGCTCCAACCATCGAGCCGCGAGACGCGGTCGAGTTGCTAACGGCTGGGAACCCTCGTTCCTGATGATGACGGACGCTTACGGCGTGGGTCGCGACGAAGATAGCAAAACCGCCGCGAGATGGAAGTCCGCCGTCCGGCCGACGAGGGCTGCGATAATCGCGCGGCAACGTGCCGCCGATCTCGATCGACAATCGTCGCCGGCCGTTGATGCCGCCGCCTCAGCCGAGCAAGTCAGATGAGCTTTCGCTCGATCCGTTGTGTCGACTTTGGGCGGATGTTCGCTGTGGACGGTGCCTGAGTCAGGAGGCGACGGAGCGGAACGGCTGTACGCGCGTGCGTCCGGCGCCCAGGGAGCCGAGATCGGCAGACAGCCGTTC
>NZ_QPFS01000136.1:0-12694 GCF_010906995.1 Rhodopseudomonas sp. WA056
TAGCAGTTCGATCAGCGCCGTCGCGGTCAGCGAGCCGTGGACGCAGTCGAGCTGCGCGCACAACGCCTGATTGGCGTACAGTAACTGGCCGTCCTGATCGAACGCGGCGGCGCCGACATCCATCGCTTCCATGAAGGTGCGGTAGGACTGGCCGCCGCCTTCCAGCGTGAACACCTGCTCGGCATCGGCGCCGCGCACCACGACGGCGTCGATCTCGCCGTCGCGGATCGCCCGCAGCGTCTCCTCGGCTTCTTCCAGCCGGGCCTCCAGCTCTGCCCTGCTCAGCGCCGAGATCGCCGAGGTCACGAGGACGACTCCTCCACCGCCAGATGCACCAGCACCTTCGGCGTGTCGGACAGGTCCCCGATGATCTTGCGGATCGGCACCGGCAATTCCTTCACCAAGGTCGGGATCGCGACGATGCCGTGCTCGCGGGCGAGCTGCGGCGACTTCTTTAGATCGATCACCTCGACCTTGTACTTGCCGGCAAGGTGCTCGGCGCAGATCTTCTCGAGGTTGCGGATCGCCGCGAGCGATTTCGGCGTCTCGCCGGCGACATACAGCACAAGTTTGATCGGATCGGCCATCGTCGCCCCCTACTCCGTGCCCCCGGGCGAGCCGATGACGCCCCGGCTCCGCTCCATCTCGGCGACATCGCGTTCGCTCTGCGCGCGAAAGCTGACTTCCGCTTGTGTCAGCCGATTCAGCTCTGCCTCGTCGACCGCGAGATCGGCCTGGATCGCTTCGATTTGCGCGCGCGCGCGCCGCCGGCGCTGCTCGATCTGGTCCTGCAGTCGCGCCACCTCGGTGCGGCGCTCGCTCTCGGCCCGCCGCGCCTTGGCTTCCTCGGCCCGGCGCGCAGATCCGGTCAGCGCGCCGCCCTCGCCGAGATATGGTGGCAGCAGGTGGATGCCGTCAGCCGACATCACGAACTCCCGCACCTGATTGGAATGGGCGATGCCGCGCGCCTTCAGCAGATAAAGCTCGCGATTGAACTCGCCGTGCGCCTCGCGATTCAGCAGCAGGATCCAGGCGTCCATCAGAGACGACAGACCGGCATCGGTCTCGGTCTGCGCGCCATGAGCCAGATGCGTGAACACCCCGGTGATGCCGTTGGACTTCAAATAATCGACCATCCGCAGCAGCATCGACTGCACTTCGCCGACCTGCCCGCTTTCGGTGAAGGCCGAGATCGGGTCGAGCACCACGAGGTCCGGCTTGAAGCGCGCGACCTCGCGCAGCATCACCGCCAAGTGCATCTCGAGGCTGTAAAAGGTCGGCCGCGCCGCAATGTAGCGAAGCTGGCCGCTGCTCAGCCATCGGCCGAGATCGGTCCCGACCGACTTCATGTTGCGGACAGTCTGCGCCTCGGATTCCTCGAACGACAGATACAGCGCCCTGTCGCCTCGACGGCAGGCGGCGTCGGCCATCATACAGGCCAGCGAACTCTTGCCGGAGCCGGCGACGCCGCTGACCAGCACGCTGGTGCCGCGATAGAATCCGCCGCCTGACAGCATCGCGTCGAGATCGGCGACGCCGGTCGAGATCCGGTCCTCGTGCACGGTGTGCGACAGCGCCAGCGACGACACCGGCAACACGCTGAAGCCTTCCTCGTCGATCAGGAACGGGTACTCATTGGTGCCGTGCGCGGTACCACGATACTTGACGATTCGCAGCCGCCGGGTGGAGATCTGGCTGTCGACGCGGTGGTCGAGCAGGATCACGCAGTCGGAGACGTATTCTTCGAGGCCCTGCCGAGTGAGCGATCCGTCGCCGCGCTCGCCGGTGATGACGGCGGTGGGCCCCTTCTGTTTCAGCCAGTCGAACAGCCGGCGGATTTCGGCGCGCAGCACCGCGGGATTTTGGAACGCCGAGAACAGACTCTCGATGGTGTCGAGTACGATCCGCTTGGCACCGATCTGATCGACTGCGAATTCCAACCGCAGGAACAGCGCTTCGAGATCATAGTCGCCGACCTCTGCGACTTCGGTCGGATCGAGCGCGATATGTTCGATCAGGATCCGCTCCTGCTCGATCAGTCCCTGCAGATCGAATCCGAGCGAGGCGACGTTGTCGACGATATCGACTGCGCGCTCTTCGAAAGTGACGAACACGCCCGGCTCGCCGTAAAGCCGAGCGCCGTTGATCAGGAAAGTCGATGCGAACAGCGTCTTGCCGCAGCCGGCCGAGCCGCACACCAAACTGGGACGCCCCGTTGGCAAGCCGCCTAAGGTGAGGTCGTCGAAGCCTTCGATACCCGTGAGCGCTTTGGATGGTGATTTTCTGGATCGTCCGGGTCTTGCCGCAGGCAATCTCGTTGACCTCCGACGTCAGCCGCGCCACCAGCGCAGAGACATCGGCGCGATCATCCGCCTTGGGCTCACCGGCCGGATCGTCTCTGCGAACGGCTGCGGCGTGCATATGTTTCCATCCCCGGCGCTGCATGGCGCCGGAGATAATTTGAGTGAATTGTCCTAATGAGGACTAAACCAAAAACAGGGAAAGACGCGCAAAGACAACCTTCGATTGCTGTTAGTTTGTGCAGATTGACCGAGAGTCGACAACTAACAACCGTCACAATTTACAAAGGCAACTAACTACCCTTGAACGAGCAATTGCTGCACCGCCTCCAGAATTGCTGATTCGTCGACAGATATCGTGCGACTAAGCGAAATCAGACGATTAGGATACCGGCATCGGCGGAACCGGCAGCGCCGTCACCGACTTGATTTTCTCCATCGCAAAACGCGACGTGACGTTCTTTAGCGGCACTGTGCCGATCAGCCTCTTGTAGAACTGATCGTAGGCGCGCATGTCGGCGACAACCACCCGCAACATGTAGTCGACGTCACCGGCCATCCGGTAGAACTCGATCACCTCGGGCATTGCGCTGACCGCATCGGCGAAAGTCTTCAGCCAGGCGTCGGAGTGATCGCCGCTCTCGATCGAGACAAACACCGACAGACCAAGCCCGATCTTGTCCTGATCGACCAGCGCCACCCGCTTGATGATCACGCCATCGGCCTCGAGTCGCTGGATACGCTTCCAGCAAGGAGTCGACGACAGCCCGACCCGATCGCCGATCTCGGCCACCGACAACGAGGCATCCTGTTGCAGGACGGTCAGAATCTTACGGTCGATGGCATCGAGCCGCCGGCCGGGTTCGACGACGCCAATATCGGTGTCAGCCATGAAACTGAGAACTTTCTTCCAAAGACGATAATTGCATCGATCATAGTTGGAAAAAAATTCCACGCAAGCGCTGGTTCCGCCAGGAAGCTCGATCCTACCGCGTCAGACGCCGGACCAGACGGTCAGCAGCGCCGCGTCGTGCATGGATTCGAGCGGAACCGCCTTGCCGCCAGCAGCAAGTCCTGAGCCACCGGCGCAGAATTTTGCGACGCATGGTGCGAGACGGCACTTTGCGCTCCTCCCCCAGGAGGTCGCGCGCGTTGCGAAGATTTGGAATCGGAGTCTCGATCCCCTCAGAAACGAGCCGCCCTAGGCAACCTTCAGCTTAGGACTCCGACCCGCCGGGTATGCCCCCAAATGACGAACTGCCGCCTTCTGGGCGTCTCCGGGCGAGCGGAACCCCTGCCCCTCGAGGCCGGAGAAGTCGTCACAAGCGGCGTGAAAGCGAAAGGTGCGGCCGTCGCGGACGACGATGCCTGCGGCGCGCGAATCGACTTCGATGATGAAGGCATGAGACATGGCGGCACTTCTTTGCTCGGCGACTCGCTCGATCGAGCGGGTACGCCGGCCTGATAGCCGCGCTCTGTTTCAGCCGGATGAAAAGCCCTTGACGCTTCCGGTGCAGCGACGACCTGACGAGGCGGGAACAAAGCAGCCGGTCAGCAGCACGACATCGGCGGAAACGCCGGCTGCAGCTTGCGCAAGGCACGGTAGAACCGCGCGAACCAACGGCGCGGCCAAGGCTGCGCCTGCAACCAGCGCTCCTGCACCTCGTCGTCGGGCTCGACCGGCGCATCGACGTCGGCGGAGACAGCGGCGGCCGGATCGGGCGCCGGGCCAGCGGCGGACCGCGTCCCTGTTTCGCTCAGGGCAGTGATCCTAGGGCTGTCGTCATAGGCAAGCATCGCCATGTCAGCCTCGCTTTTCTGCCGGCGTCTCGGCCGGCGGTGGCAAAGGCGGATCGTCGTCGGCGATCGCGCGCCAGGCGGCTCCGTCGAGGTCGTCATACTGGCCGCTCTTCAACGACCACAGAAACGCGATCAGCCCGAGCAGGCCGAGCGCCAGCGCCAGCGGCACCAGGATGACCATCACTTCCATGATGCGCCTCCCCGGCGAACCCGGCGCGCCCGCATCGCGTTCAGCATCACCAGCACCGACGAACCGGACATCGCCAATGCGGCGATCAGCGGGGTGGCGTAACCGGCGATCGCGATCGGCACTGCCAGGATATTGTAGCCGATGGCGAGGCCGAGATTCTCCCGCATCACCGCCATCGCCTTGCGCGAATAGTCGACCGCGGCCAGCACGGGAGCCAATTCCTTGCCGAGGAACACCAGGTCGGCGGTCGCCTGACTGAGATGGGTGGCGCTGATCGGCGACATCGACACATGGGCGGCGGCGAGCGACGGAGCGTCGTTCATCCCGTCACCGACCATCATCACGTTCCGTCCCTTGGCCTTCAGCGCCTCGATGTGGGCGATCTTCTCTGCCGGTGTGACTGCTGCGCGCCAGGCGCCGACGCCGAGCGCCTCCGCAGCGTGACGTACCGCCGGTTCGCGGTCGCCCGACAACAGCTCGACGCTGATGCCGCGGTTGCGCAACGCATCGATGGTCTTGGCCGCATCCGGCCGCAGCAACTGGCGCACGGCAAAGACCAGACGCTGGTCGCCACGGCTGAAGGCCACCACCGACACTTCGGGATCTTCGCTGAGGACTGCGTTGGCTTCGCTATCCGCACCGCAGAACGCCGGGCTGCCGAGGCGCACCTCTTCGCCATCGAACATCGCACGGACGCCGCGCCCCGGCTCCTCGACGACACCGGGCAGCGGCGCCTTGGCCTGCGCTGCGCGCGCCACCGCGGCGGCTACCGGATGATGGCTGGCGAGCGCCAGCCGGCCGGCGAGTTCGAACGCCTCCGGCGGCACCGACGCGGCGTTGACGACGTCGAGTTCCGGCAGGGTCAGCGTGCCGGTCTTGTCGAACACGATGGTGTCGACCGCGGAGGCGCGCTCGATTGCATCGCCGGAATTCAGCAACACGCCGGCTCGGAACATCGCACCCGACGCCACCGTCTGCACCGCGGGAATTGCGAGGCCGAGCGCGCAGGGACAGGTGATGATCAGCACCGCAATCCCGATCACGATCGAATCGTGCCAGCTCGCGCCGGCCAGCACCCAGCCGAAGACCGTCAGCAGCGCGGCGATGTGCACCACCGGCGCATACAGACGCGAGGCACGGTCGGCGAGCTGGACATAGCGCGAGCGCGCCTGCAGCGCATGGTCGAGCAGTCGGGTGATCTCGGCGAGCAGCGTGCCTTCGGCCGCCGCAGCGACGCGAACCCGCAGCGTTCCGGAGATGTTCAGCGTGCCGGCATAGACCTGCGTCCCCTGAGAAGCGGGCACATACAGGGTTTCGCCGGTAATCAGGCTCTGGTCGATCTCGGAGCGCCCTTCGATCACCGTGCCGTCCACGGAGCAGCGCTCGCCCGGCCGCAGCAGCACGATGTCGCCGGCGCGCACCGCGGCGATCGGCACTTCGCTGATCTCGTCGGGGCCGACGAACTTGGTGGCCGTCTCCGCCTTCAGCGCGGCGAGATTGCCGGCGACCGCGCGCGTCTTCTGCCGCATCTTCTGGTCGAGAACCCGGCCCGCCAGCAGAAACGCAATCAGCATCACCGCGGCGTCGAAGTAAGCGTGTTCGGCGTGGTTGATGGTTTCGACCAGCGACATCCCGAGCGCCAGCGTGATGCCGATCGTGATCGGCACGTCCATGTTGACGCTCTTGGCTTTCAGTGCGCGGTAGGCCGACTGGAAGAACGGCTGCCCGGCATAGGCGGCGCAGGGCAGAGCCACCAGCGCCGACAGCCAGTGAAAGAAATCGCGCGCCTCGGGGCTGAGGTCGCCGCCGTACCACACCGGCACCGACAGCATCATCACGTTCATGGTGGCGAAGGCCGCGACGCCGAGGCAGCGCAGCAGGAACCTGGTGCGCTCTGCCTCTTCGACTTCGGCCCGCACCGGCTCGTAGGGATAGGCCTTGTAGCCCAGCTCGGCGAGCCGATCGATGAACTGCCCGGGCTCGAGCGCGCTACCCTTGTTCCACTCCACCGCGAGACGACGGTCGGTGAGATTGACGCGGGCCAGCGTCACGTCGGGAATCGACTGCAGGCCGCGCTCGATCTTCGCCATGCAGCTCGCGCAGTGCACGCCTTCCACGGCGAGGTCGAGATGCACGATCCGGCCGTCGACGTCTTTGACGTAGTGCGAAAAGTCCCGCGTCTGTAGCATTCGGCGATCCTCGTCACGCACGCCGGATCGGCGATCAGTCCAACATCAGTCTGTTCTTGGAGAGGAACAGGCGAATACCGTTCTTGTCTCCCTCCAGCACCAGATCCCAGCGACCGGGCAACACGCTGTCGGCATCGCCGCGATACACACCGGCGCCGACTTCCGCGAGCGTCACCTCGCGGTCGAAGCGCTTGTCGGAGGGACGCTCGAGCCGGCCGTAAAAGCTCAGACCGTCGAGCGGCAGGCCGACTTTGTCGCGCGCCTCGACCTGGAGCACGGCGGCGCCGTTCGGCTTGCGCTCGAGCTTGGCATCGACCTTCCAGCCGCGCTGATCCTGATCCCGCGCCGCCAGGATCTCGCGCTCATAGGCCAGGCTGGCCGCATAGGCACTGTCGACCTCGGTGCCCGGAAGAGTCTTGATCGCCAGCGTCATCATCAGCCCGTTGACGCCGAACACGACACCGAAGAAGGCGACCAGCACCGCCAGCACGACCTTGCCGGTGAGAGGACGGGGCGATGATTGCGAACGGCTCATGGAGAGGCTCCGGTTCGGATCAGGGCGTGACGAAGACGTCCTTGGTGGAGGCGACCTCGCCGAGCCCGATATCGGTGACGTGGAACGTCACCGGCACCGACTGCGGCGTGTCGTCGGCTGAGTTGGAGTCGACCAGCACCCGCAGCTCGGTGGTGGTGTCGCGCCCCAGAATGATCATCGGCCGGTCCGGCGTGATCGAGTCCGAGCCGACGACGTGGATCACCGCATTCGGCGGGCCCTCGACGTCGATCGCCACGACGCGGTCGAATCCGCGCTTGTTGAGGAAGCGGACGGTGTAGCCGTTGCGGACCGAACCGTCGGACAGCCGCACCGCCACCGGGTTGCGGTCGTGCAGCACGTTGACGTCGAGCAGGGTACGGTTCGCCAGCTTGTACAGCATGGCACCGCCGATCGCGACAATGATCACCGTATAGATCACGGTACGGGCCCGGATCGGCTTGAAGATCTCCGGCTTACCTTCCATCCGGCGATGGATGTTGATGTCGTTGTCGTAGCCGATCAGCCGGGTCGGCCGGCCGATCTTCTTCATCACGTTGTCGCAGGCGTCGATGCACAGGCCGCATTGAATGCAGTCGAGCTGCGGCCCGTTGCGGATATCGATGCCGGTCGGACACACCGCGACGCACTGATTGCAGTCGACGCAATCGCCGACCGGCTCACCCAGCGCGCGGAGCTGCGCCGCCTTCTTCAGCGACGAGCGCTTTTCGCCGCGGTCGTACTTGTAGGTGACGTTGAGGGCCCACTCGTCGGTCAGCGCCGCCTGGATCCGCGGCCACGGGCACATGTAGACGCAGACCTGCTCGCGCATGAAGCCGGCCAGCGTGTAGGTGGTGAAGGTGAGGATGCCGATCCAGATATAGGCCACCATCGGCGCGTCGAAGGTGACCAGTTCCTTGATCAGTGTCGGCGCGTCGGCGAAGTACAGAACCCAGGCGCCGCCGGTCCACCAGGCGATCATCAGCCAGATCGAGTGCTTCAGCGCCAACTCCGCGGCGCGCTGCAGCTTGAAACCCTCGCCGGCCTTGCGCATCCGCTCGCGGCGGTCGCCTTCGACGAACCGCTCGACCGCGTAGAACAGATCGGTCCACACCGTCTGCGGGCAGAGATAGCCGCACCACACCCGGCCGCCGAGCGAATTCATCAGGAACAGCACGATCGCAGCGACGATCAGCAGCCCGGTGAAATAATAGATCTCCTGCGGCCACAGCTCGATGGCGAAGAAGTAGAACCGGTTGTTCGCAAGGTCGATCAGCACCGCCTGATCGGGCGCGCCGAGGCCGCGGTTCCAGCGGACGAACGGCAAAAAGTAATAGATCCCGAGGCAGACCGCCATCAGGATCCACTTGATACGCCGGAACGGACCGGTGACGCTTTGCGGGTAGATCTTCTTCTGAGCCGTGTACAGCGGACCGTCGTCGTCCGGCTGAAGATCAGTGGCGCGCAGGGGCTTGTTCATAGCGAGGGTTCTTTTCCCTTCCAGCGTCGAGCGCAAGCTCAATTCAGAGCGCGCGGATCACAACCTCGCGTGCCCCCGACACGCCGGTTCCGCGCGCCCGCCGAAGCGGCGGCTATTTGCCGCCGCCGAGCGAGTGGACGTACACCGCCATCGCCTTGATCGTGGTCGGATCGAGACGCCCGATCCAGGCCGGCATCACGCCAGCACGGCCGTTGGTGACGGTGTCGATGATCGTCGCCTCGTCGCTACCGTACAGCCAAATCCGATCGGTCAGATTGGGCGCGCCGAGCTCCTGGTTGCCCTTGGCGTCGTCGCCGTGGCAGGCGACGCAATTGTCGGCGAACACCTGCTTGCCCGCGGCCAGATCGACTCCCGGCCGGGTCGACAGGCCGGACAGCGAACGGACGTAGTTGGCGACCTCGACGATCTGCTCCTTGGTCAGCACCCCGTCCTTGCCGAACGCCAGCATGTTGCCCATGTGACCGTCGTCGTGGCCGGAACGCGCGCCGAATTTGATGGTCTTTTCGATCTGTTCGAGCGTGCCGCCCCACAGCCAGTCGTCGTCGTTCAAGTTCGGGTAGCCCTTGCCGCCGGCGGCGCCGGAGCCGTGGCACGGCGCGCAATTGTCACCGAACACCACCTTGCCCTTGGCACGAGCCAGCGCCAGCAGCGCCGGATTCTTCTCGATCTCTTCCAGCGAGGCAGTCGCCAGCGCCTGCATCTTCTCGCCGCGGACCTGGTCGAGCTTGGCGAGATCGACGTCGAGTTCCGCACGCGACGAGTAGCCGAACAGACCACGCGTGTAACCGTTCACCATCGGCCACGCCGGATAGACGATGAAGTAGCCGATCGACCAGATGATGGTGGCGTAGAAGGTCCAGATCCACCACCGCGGCAGCGGCGTGTTGAGTTCCTTGATGCCGTCCCATTCGTGGCCGGTGGTGGCGGTGCCTGTAACCTTGTCGATTTCGACGTGATGTGAGTGGTCAGCCATGATCGTCTCAGTCCTCTCGCAGCGGCATCTGGGCTGCCTCGTCGAACGCCTTTTTGTTTTTCGGCCAGAGCGCATACGCCACGATGGCGACGAAAATGGCCACGAACAGCGGCGTCCACCAGGTGGTGACCAAACTGGACGCGATGTTGTCGAAGTAGATGATCGCTTTCATGTCGCCGCCTCAGCGAAGATTGGCTTTGCCGTCGTACAGTTTGAAGTCGACCAGCGTGCCGAGCATCTGCAGGTAGGCGACGAGCGCGTCGAGCTCGGTCGGATCACCGGTCTGGCCGTCGAAGTTGCGGACCACCGCCTTGGGATAGCGCTTCACCAAATCTGCCGCTTCGGCGCCGTCCGGATCGACCTGCGCCTTGGCGTCGGACGCCGCCTTGGCGATGTCCTCGTCACTATAAGGAACGCCGAGGGTCCGGTTGGTCTTGAGATGATCCGACAGGCTGGTGAGATCGACCTTGTTCTGTCCGAGGAACGCGTAGGCCGGCATCACCGACTGCGGCACGATCGAACGCGGATTCTTCAGATGCGCCACGTGCCAGTCGTCGGAGTACTTGCCGCCGACCCGGGCGAGATCCGGGCCGGTCCGCTTGGAACCCCACTGGAACGGATGGTCGTACATCGATTCCGCCGCCAGCGAGTAGTGTCCGTAGCGTTCGATTTCGTCGCGCAGCGGACGGATCATCTGCGAGTGGCACAGATAGCAACCCTCGCGGATGTAGACGTTGCGCCCGGCGAGCTCGAGCGGGGTGTAGGGGCGGACCCCGTCGACCTTTTCGATGGTGCTCTTCAGGTAGAACAGCGGCGTGATCTCGACCAGGCCGCCGATCGCCACGACGATCAGGATGCCGACGATCAGGACGACCGAGTTGGTCTCGAAGATTTTGTGCCGAGCCCAGATAGACATTGCTTGCTCTCCTTACTCGGCAGGCTGCAGGGCGACGCGAGGCTGAGCCTCGGACCGTTCGCCGACGCGAACCGTCATCCAGAGATTGTAGGCCATGATCAGCGCGCCGATCAGGAACAGACCGCCGCCGGCGGCGCGGATGGCGTAGAAGGGGTGCATCGCTTCGACCGACTCGATGAACGAGTATTCAAGGAAGCCGAGCGAGGTGTAGGCACGCCACATCAGGCCCTGCAGGATGCCGGACACCCACATCGCCGAGATGTAGAGCACGATGCCGAGGGTGGCGATCCAGAAGTGCCAGTTCACCAGGCGGATGCTGTAGAGCTGCTTGCGGCCCCAGACCCACGGCACCAGGCAGTACAGCGCGCCGAACGACACGAAACCGACCCAGCCAAGCGCGCCGGAGTGGACGTGGCCGATGGTCCAGTCGGTGTAGTGGCTGAGCGAGTTGACCGCCTTGATGGCCATCATCGGCCCTTCGAAGGTCGACATGCCGTAGAACGCGACCGACACCACCATCATGCGCAGCACCGGATCGGTGCGCAGCTTGTCCCACGCGCCCGACAGCGTCATCAGGCCGTTGATCATGCCGCCCCAGGACGGCATCCACAGCATGATCGAAAACGTCATGCCGAGGGTCTGCGTCCAGTCCGGAAGCGCGGTGTAGTGCAGGTGGTGCGGACCGGCCCAGATGTACAGGAAGATCAGCGCCCAGAAGTGGATGATCGACAACCGATAGGAATAGACCGGCCGCTCCGCCCGCTTCGGGATGAAGTAGTACATGATGCCGAGGAAGCCGGCGGTCAGGAAGAAGCCGACCGCGTTGTGGCCGTACCACCACTGGAACATCGCGTCCTGCACGCCCGACCAGGCGATGTAGGACTTCGAGCCGAGGAAGCTGACCGGCAGCGTCGGATTGTTGCCGAGATGCAGCACCGCGATGGTGATGATGAACGCCAGATAGAACCAGTTGGCCACGTAGATGTGCGGCTCTTTGCGCTTCATCAGCGTCGCCAGGAACACCAGCAGGTAGGTGACCCAGACGATGGTCAGCCACAGATCGGCGTACCATTCCGGCTCGGCGTATTCCTTCGACTGGGTGACGCCGAGCAGATAGCCGGTTCCGGCGATCACGATGAAGAAGTTGTAGCCGAGAGCCACGAACCACGGCGCGAGGTCGCCGGCGAGGCGCGCCCGCGTGGTCTTCTGCACGACGTAGAACGAGGTCGCCAGCAGCACGTTGCCGCCGAAGGCGAAGATCACCGCGGAGGTGTGCAGCGGTCGCAGCCGGCCGAAATTCACCCACTGGGCGACGTTGAGGCCGGGATAGGCCAGCTCCAGCGCGATGTAGAGCCCGGCGGTGAAGCCGGCGATGCCCCAGAACATCGCCATGAAGGCCATGAACTTGATCGGCCCGAAATTGTAATTCGGAACGCCGTTGATCTCCTGCGGCGGCAGTCCGGAACGGCTCCGGTACCGAACGATGATCGCGAACACCGCCCAGGCGCTGCACGCGGCCGCGAGCGAGGCGTGAAATGCGAAGGGAGCATCCTTGGCGAACATCGCCGCATAGATGGACAGGATCGTGGTCAGTGCGAACACGACCGTAAGACCACCCTCGCCCAGGGTGATCCTCTTCGAATTCAGGGCTTGATTCATCTGATCAATCTTTTCTTCGGCGGGCAGGTGACGGCACCATCCCCGGTTTCGGGACCGCACGTTTGATCGAGATCAAAATGCCCAAATTCGCGCCACTGCAATGGGCATTTTTTGCGGTGCGATCGACACCTCGTGCTTTTCGATGAAATGCCTCGAAATTGCAAGAACCATCGTGGCTTGCGGCGCACCCCCTCGGCGGCGCACGAGGCTCGGCGGATCGCCGCTCGCCGGTCGCTAGACGAAAGAATGAGGCGCGACTCAGCGAATGACTTTCATTCGCTTGGTCGGACGTCCGGCATCACCACTTTTCGCCATAGGGGCGGATCTCCATCTCGAAGGTCCAGGCGCTCTTGGGCTGCTGGTAGAGCTGCCAGTAGGCCCCGGCCACGGCTGCGGGCGGCATCAGCAGATCGGGATTGGCGAGCGCATCCGTGCCGAACACCTGCTCGCGGCGCTCGCGCACCCAGGCGGTGTCGACGCCGGAGTCGATGATCAGATGCGCAATGTGGATGTTCTTCGGCATCAGTTCGCGCGCCATCGACTGCGCCACTGCACGCAGCCCGAATTTGGCGGAGGCGAACGCCGCAAAGCCCGAGCCGCCGCGCAAGGACGCGGTCGCGCCGGTGAAGAAGAT